>NZ_AYZJ01000079.1:0-9358 GCF_001436615.1 Lacticaseibacillus camelliae DSM 22697 = JCM 13995 | reverse complement strand
TTCATCACGTCAGCCAGCTTCATCGCCTACGCCCCGGACTACGTGAGCAAAATCAACGAGTTCAGTAGCGACATCAGCACCAGCGCACTCAACACTGGCTCCAAGATGATTATGGGGACTGATACAGCCACCGATAAATCAGGCGTCGACGCGATCCGTGACACGCTGTTTGAAATTCAGGTGAAACAGCCGTGGACACTTTTGCAATTCGGTGACAGCGACGCTGATAACGTTGGCAAAGACCGTGTGAACACGTTGATGAAGACCGATCCGTTTGGCGACAAGGGTAAAACCCGCACCGACGTGGTGAAAGCTGAAATTGAAGACAATGACAACGAGAACCTCTCGCCGACCATGACCATCAATCGGCTGGGCACCACAACCTTTGTTGTCCTGTTCAACATTGCGATCACCTTGTTTGTCTTCTTCCTGACGGCAATGATGCTGTTCAGCCAGATCCTCTTTATCATCTACGCGACGTTCCTGCCGGTGTCATTCTTGCTCGCGATGCTACCGTCATTTAACGGCCTGATGAAGCAAAACATCATGAAGCTGTTTAACACAATCATGACGCGGGTTGGCGTGACGCTGGTGATCACGATGGCGTTCTCGCTATCGGCAATGGTCTATGGGTTGTCAGCTACCTCGCCGTTCTTCCTCGTGGCCTTCCTGCAAGTCACTATCTTCGCCGGTATCTGGATGAAGCTCGGCGACTTGATGGGCATGATGCAGCTCCACAGCTCTGATGCCCAGCAAGGCGCACAACGTTTCTCGCGCCGTGGGAACCGAATGCTTCGGCAGTTCGTTGGTAGTGCAATGGGTGGCGCTATGGCAGGGCGCTTCCTGTCACGGGGCTATGGTAAAGGGCACGGAATTCCGCAAACACCACAGCTCCCCGCTGGTTCGCAACGCGAGCAAACTGCGGATGCTGCCAAGCCGCAACAAGCTAAGAAGCCACGCAGCCAACGACTGGGTGAGAAACTTGCGGATGTATCTGATGTTGGTAACAAGCTCAAAGATAAGACCAAACGTGGCCTTGATCAAGTGAAGGACGCCCCAACCAACGTTTTGTACGGCTTGCATCGTGGAAAGCAGCTGACTAAGGACGCCGCCGAAACTGCGAAGGATAGCTTCAAGGGTCGGCGTGAGGCCAATCAGCAGGAACGTGACAAGCAGCTTGACCAACGGCGTAAGCAAATGCAAGAACGCAAGCTCGCAATCAAGCCGAAAGCTGATCCTGCAAAGCCAAAACCAACGGCTACCAAGCTACCGGTTGAGCCAACTCGTAAGCCGACAACTGCCACACCTACCAAACCAAAGCCCGAACAAACTGATACCAGTGGGCAACCTAAGCGCGCTGCCACGAAGCCAACTTCAACTCGTCCCCCGCGTCCAGTCACGAAACCGCAAGCAGAACCTACCATCACACCGCACCAAGAACCAGCCCCTCCAACAGAGAAACAGAAGAAGCCACTGACCCTCGTTTCCGAAAAACCAGCTAAGCCACGCAACCCAAAGCCACAGCGGATCAAAAAGGCTAAGGGGTTTAAGAAACGATGAAGCTCTGGCGCTGGTTAGCTCTTGCCGCACTCCCGATACTGTTGATCGGCGGTCTGTTTTTTGCGGTCATTGCCTCTGATGATGACGAAGATCAGCCTGACTCTGCGATCACAGCAGACGCAATGAACTTATCCGCTGAAGTCTACAAGCACAAGCTGACGGTCGAAAAGTATTGCAAGGAGTTTGGCATTTCAGACCAAGTGATGGTGATACTCGCCATCATGCAGGTTGAATCTGGCGGTAAGAGCGGCGACGTGATGCAGGCTAGCGAATCACTGGGGCTACCGGTCAATACGTTAGATACAGAAGCGTCCATTAAGCAAGGCGTGAAGTATTTCGCGTCACTGCTGAAAAGTATGAAAGCTGCCGGAGTGGATCTCAACACTGCGATTCAAAGCTACAACTACGGTGGCGGCTTTATTGACTACGTTGCTAAGCACGGCAAAAAGTACACGCTGGAGCTGGCAACGGCTTTTGCTAAAGAAAAGTCTGGTGGCAAGAAAGTCACCTACACCAACGCGGTTGCTAAAGAGGGTTGGCGCTATGCCTATGGGAACATGTACTACGTGTCGGTCATCTCGCAATACCTTGTCACCGGTGGCGCGAAGTTCGACGACAAAACGGTGCAAGCCATTATGGATGAAGCGCTCAAATATCAAGGCACTCGTTATGTGTTCGGCGGCTCAACGCCAACAACGGGCTTTGACTGTTCCGGGCTGACCAGTTGGTGCTACGGCAGAGCTGGAATCAAACTCCCCCGCACTGCTCAAGCACAATACGATGCCACGGCACACTTGAAAATCAGTGACGCCAAGCCCGGTGACCTCGTGTTCTTCCACTCGACCTATGATACTGCCGACTATGTGACCCACGTTGGGATCTATGTCGGCGGCATGAAGATGTACAACGCAGGCGACCCGCTGGGCTATGCCGACTTGAACTCAAGCTATTGGCAAGCCCACCTGATCGGCGCCGGGCGTGTGAAGAGGTAGGTGAAGCCAATGGATCAAAATGGAATCAGTTATTTTGACTGGATGGATCTCATCACCAACACCTATGACGATGCACTACAAAAAGCGCATGTCGATCTCAAATTCGGTGACAACCGTGCATTACGCAATAAGGAACTAGACTTTGCGTCAGGCGAATGGGAACGAATCAAGTTCTTCAAACAACGCCTACCCAATACTGACGACCTGTGCCACGTTCTCGACCGCTTCGTTGACCGAATGCCGGAAATGGAATACGGGCACCGACGCGAGTATCGCCTAGCCGTTGCGCATGAAGTGGCCGTTGATGGATGGCTTAAGGGCAAAGTGTTCGCCCCAGAAGACCGCAAGTATATCCTCGACCGCGAACGCTACTTGGCCGAAGAATATTTCAACAACGACCGTGAACTCGGTCAGTATATCGAAACCGACTATGAGGGCTACAAGCGAATCTCGCTGCAACGCCTGTTCGTGCGCTTTCTCGATATTTACGATGACTTTTACCGCTGCTACGAAATTAGAAAGGACAAGGTGAACGAACCTTGAGTAAAGACAAAACCCAAAAGAACGGCTGGTTCAAGAAGGAACCCGCCGACCCAAAGCCACCCAAAACTAAACACCACGGATTGCGCCGTCCGGTCACGCTGATTTGCTGGGCAGTACTGATTGGTAGCACCAGCTTCGGCGTTTACAAGAACATGACCGCCATCGACACCCACACTGTCCATGAAGTCCAAGTAATCAAGACCAAGGTGATCGACACGCACGCCTTGGCAACCTTCACCACCGACTTCGCCAAAATCTACTACTCGTGGCAACCTAACCACGAAGCGCTCGACCAACGTCAGAAAGCCTTGCAGCCCTATCTTGTAGAGCAACTGCAATCACTGAACACCGACACCGTACGGAGTGATATTCCGACCACGGCCACAGTTAGTGAGGTCAAGGTCTGGGACGTGAGCAAGACAGCCAAAGACACGTTCCGCGTACTATTTACGGTGAACCAAGACCTTACCAAAGGCAAAGACAGGAAATCTGTGACCAGCACTTACACCATTAACGTCATGCAAGATAGCAACGGCGATATGGTGCTCACCAAGAACCCAACCATCGCGGCCGAACCGGCAACAGCTCGGCTCAAACTACCAGACACCCAATCCGATAACACGGTAGTCAGCAGCACCGCAAATGACGTAACCAAGTTTCTCAAGACGTTCTTCGGTTTGTACCCGCAAAGTGATCGCAACGAACTCAAATATTACGTCAATGGCGGGACGCGACCAATCGAACGCAACCTCAAGTTTGTGGAACTGCTCGACCCAGTCTTTAAGCAGACTAAACGCGGCCTGACCGTCACCTTATCTGTGAAGTATCTCGACACTGACAACGACATGAACCAAGTATCGCAATACACCCTGACCCTTTCCAAGCAGAGCAATAACTGGATCATCACTGACGGCATCTAAAAAAATACCCGGCACGACCTTCACCGTAGAAAATGCGCATGGGTCGTGCTGGGTATTGTCGTTATCTCCTATATTGCATAATAAAGGTAACCACTCAGGCAACGTGAAAAAAGTCTGTTGGTAAGTTGGTATACCAAATACCCTTAACAACAATGCCTCCGAAAGGAACACGAAGGCGTTCTTCAATTTTCAAGCCAAGTGCAACGATGATAATGAATGCTTGATAGTGGTCTAGGCTGTTAGGCCATGCGTCGGTAGTAATCGCATGGGCGAAGATAGTGCAGAATACGTCTGGGACGATGGTTCAGTGCGGACTGGATTGCCTGGATCTCAACCAGCGTAACGTCCCTGAGAGACTTTCCCTTCGGGAAATACTCCCTGAGTAGTCCGTTGGTGTTCTCGTTAGTGCCGCGCTCCCAAGGAGAGTATGGATGAGCAAAATAGATCTGGGTTCCAACAATCTCCGACAGCTTGGCAAACTCAGACCCGTTGTCAAAGGTGATACTATCAAACTCCTTGGCACCAAAGTCGTCATCGTGTCCTGCAAGGCTTTAAGGCAGGTGCCCACATGATAGTCAGGAATCTTGACGATGATTTCAGTCCGGCTGTATCGTTCCGTGAGCGTCATTAATGCTGGCTCATCAGCTGAGCGAATACCTTTGACCCGGTCGCCTTCCCAATGCCCCACGCCTGTGCGGTCATTCACAGCCGCAGGACGCAGCTGATTGAGTCGCCGTATATCTTCTTATTCTTGCGCTTGTGGGCGTTCTTATAGCCTTTGACGCGGCGTCGGAGCTTCTTGGGCAACGCCATTTTGTCTAGCTCAAGCAGCCCAACATCGATGTAGCGATACACAGTTGTCGTTGAAGCGAAAGACTTGCCCTGGTCGCGATAGAAGTGTACAAAGCTATCACCGCTGTGTACGCGAGGCTTACGAGTAAGCTCCTTAGCGAGAGCCTTGAAGAACGCACGCCTGGTCTTAAGGAAGGCGTAGTGACCGGTCCTATCGCGTTTACAGTCGTGTATGGCTTGGGCAGTTTCCGCAAGATAAACTTTATGCGAGTGACGCTTCGAGTCAAGCTGAGTTACAGAGCCACGCGTGATTTCTCGTGAGATTGTCGCTTTACTGCGATGAAGCTTCTGTGCAATCACGGTCACGGTGTCACCAGCAGCCCGAAGGGCCTGAATTGTAGCACAATCGTTAAAACTCTGTTGTTTGTAATACTTGTGGGTGTTAGTCTGAGAGTGGATCACGAAGATTCCTGCTTTCTTGTTTAGCTAGCATTAACAAGAATAGGTCTTCATGGCCTTTGGGGTCTAGTCGTCAGGGTGTTAATTGTAAACTGGGGAACATGAGGGCGTTCGTTATTGGCCGCAAGAATTGGCTATTTGCGACTAGCCCTAAGGGCGCCGAAGCAAACGCAATTTGGATGACGATTGTGGAGACGGCCAAGGCCAATGGCTTGGATCCAGGAAGATACATCGAAGACCTACTTGAATGGATACCGCAGCTCCCCGCCTTCGTAAGGCCGGGACAGCTTAAGGGCTATTTGCCGTGGAATATTGAAACAGAGTCTTCAAGAACCATAAGTGCGTAAACGACAATGCGGCCCGTCCTCCACGAACTGGAGAGCGGACCGCATTTTGCGTCTGATTCAAGACGGTCGGTTATTAGGTGCTTACAAAGAGCCAGCCCATGGCTGACCCTTATGGTTTATACAGACATAATAGAATGAATAGAATGAAGCTAACTCTCTATTTGTTTAAAGCGCCTTTTTAAAGTTGTTTCGCTTATTCCAGTTATTTTTCGGATCCTCGCATAAGAAAGATTATCTTCCCGAAGCCTAAAGGCTTTTCGAATATCATCCTCAGAATATGTATTTGGACGTCCCTCTTTAAACTGAGGATTGTGAGCTCTTGCATATTGTTTTCCTTCTAGAGTTCTTGAAACGATCATATCTCTCTCAAATTGTGCAAAAGCTGAGAATACTGTAAACACAAGTCTACCTGTGGGAGTGTTGTCGATGGTGCCTAAGTTTAGAATCATTACCGAAATATTCTTGTCAAACAATCTCTGAATCACTTCTAATGCTTCTTTGGTGTTACGTGCAAATCTGTCAAGTTTTGTGACGATTAATTTATCACCAGGTTGCATCGAGCGAATCATTTCTTTAAAAGCAGGTCTTACCATAGTAGTTCCCGTGTACTTCTCTGAATAAATTTTTATTGCTCCTGCCTGTTTTAACGTTTGTATTTGGACACGTAAATTCTGTCCGTCAGTGCTTACGCGTGCATATCCATAAATCATAAAGACACCTCAATCAATAAAAAAAGCAGTCCGCAATTTTAAGTTATAGTATGAATTCTTGTGAGTAAGGAATGAGGTTAATAATACCATGACCAACTGTGTTTTTCTAAGAAACTATTTGTTTTAGAGGTCTATACTTCTTTATAACTCTGTGATAAACTTGTCTTGTTAGTGAATGGTAGCAGTCTGCAACTTAAAAGTTATGGACGATTTCATAAGGAGGAATATCTATGTCACAAACTGGAAACTTAGGACGATCCGCGGCTTTTGTTGGTGCCGCGACTTTACCTGTAACTGGTGAACACATTTTTACTTTTTTGCCGATAATTGGGATTGTTTTGATTTTAGCCATTGCACTTTTTAGTTGCTACAACTTTTTCCTTAGAAAATGGTATAACGTTAAATGAGCGATTCAAGCCTTCAAGCGTATATTCATGGTTTGAACATTTTTATTCTATGTATGAGTGCATTGGGCTTATTAAGGATGTTCATTACTTTTTGGTTTGCAAATGTGTATGATTATAGATTTATCAAGCACAGATATGCTCACCACAGGAGGATAAAGCGCTTTAATCCGTCAATAACAGTCATCGTCCCTGCATTTAATGAGGAAAAGGCAATAATCCAAACATTGGCCTCAATTTGTAAAAATACTTACGAAAAAAGCAAAATTGTAGTAGTTGACGATGGTTCGTCTGATAACACTGCTGTTTTAGTCAAAAAGTTTATCGAAGCTCATCCTGATAATGACATTAAACTGATTCAGCAATCAAACTCAGGAAAATCAGTAGCAATTAACAATGCCCTATTTAATTGTGATGATTCTGTCTTAACAATGGTTCTTGATGCAGACTCTCTCTTAAAAGAAGATGCTATAGAAAGAATGGTCAAATGGTTTTGGAATCCAAACATAGTCGCACTTGCTATGAATGTGAAGATGTTAAACTTACCAACTTTTATTGGAGCATGCCAGCGTTTTGAATTCATAAGTGCATACAGAGGCAAATGTGCTGAGCATGTTTTAAAAACGCTTTACATCATAGGAGGTATTGGGTCCACTTTTAGAACGGATATGCTTAGAAATATTGGTGGATATGACACCAATACTCCCACTGAAGACATTGACCTGACTTTAAAACTGCTCTCTAGGTATGGGAATAAGGATAACATTATAGGATATGCCAATGATGCAGTAGCTTATACCCAACCAGTGAAAAAGTTTAAGTCTCTGATCAAACAGAGATATCGATGGAAGTATGGTCGCTTCATAGCATTTGTAAAATATCATAATCTTTTTTTAATATGGACAAGAAATTTAGTAAGATGTTAACTTTTTTCCAGTTACCGCTTGCAGTATTTCAGGAACTTTTTATGCTTATAGAGCCTTTTGTGTATTTGTATTTACTATTTATTACGATTTATTTCCAAGATTTAGGAATGTTTGTTGCGATGGTATCATACGTGTTTGTAGTTATTGCATTATCAGTGACCGCTTCGCGAGAGCCGTTAAAATCGAAACTGCTGCTTCTGTGCACAGCTCCATTCAATTTTTTTCTTTCTTACATTTTGACAATTGTTGAATATGTTTCATTAATTAATTCTGTAATTCACTTGCGTTCTATAGTTGACTACAATAGCAACCATGCAAATTGGAGTCATGTAGAACGCTTGTGAAAAATACACGTGTGTTTCTCTCAAACGATACCTAGTCGGTACTGAACTAGACTGCTAATTTTGGTTTTTCAGTGATGACTTTATAGTTGACTTGATACATTCTGCCGGATCGTTGGGCAATGATAGAAATTGGTATAGAAAAAATTATCAGAAGCAGCACGAGGTTAGCCAACACAATAGCCGAATCGACTTCGACTACGAGAGATTCAGCGGTTCTGGTGTTCACTAAATCAAGCCCAAGTGAGCCATTCAAGAAGGCAAACTTACGTTCAATTACACCTCGTCTATTCTCTGCATCAGTATCATTTTCACGTTGCTTAGCATCCACGTGCCTCGGTCTACGACCTAGCTTCGGCCCACTTAGTTTGATGCCCCGCTCTTTGTAAGCATCTAATAACCGACCGTCTTGAATCAGACACAAATGCGGTCCCATTCTCCAGTTCGTAGAGGACGGGCTGCATTGTCGTTTACGCACTTATGGTTCTTGAAGACTCTGTTTCAATATTCCATGGTAAATAGCCCTCAAGCTGTTCCGGCTTCACGAAGGTGGGCAGCTGCGGTATCCATTCAAGTAGGTCTTCGATATATCTTCTTGGATCCAGGTCACTGCCCTTGGCCGTCTCCACAATCGTCATCCAAATTGTGTTTGCTTCGGTGCCCTTAGGTCTAGACGCGAATAGCCAATTCTTGCGGCCAGTAACGAACGCCTTCATGTTCCCTTCGGAGGCATTGTTGCTGAGATCGATCTCGCCGTAATCCAACACACGATTGAGCAGCTGACGCTGATTGATCGCGTAGGTCAAGGTCACGCCTAACCGTGATTTCGACGCCGGATTGGCTCCCCAGACTTAACCTTGAAGCGATGGCAATCGATATGGCACACCAACTCGGGGTACCGAATCCACGCATGTACAAGTGTGAAGCTAAGCACTGCTGGACGTCATTCCCACGCCATCCTAAACAACAACACGGTGGTTTTCACAAGCAGGTCAAGGCCCAACTCCAATACGTTCGCCGAGACTTGCGCTATATCAATGAATTCATTGACCTTGGCGTTACCTTACCGAGTGATCAGGCAATTCGGCTTGGAGTGATCCGAATCTTGTTTGACCAACAATGGTACATGTATACTCATAAGACTCACCACGTTGAAGAGCGCATCGTCAATCTCCAGCAACCGTATATTCGGCCAACTCAACGAGGCAAGGCGAACGCCAAAGTCGAATTTGGGGTGAAGATCGACTGTTCTTTGAGTGAAGGTGTGATTGACATCAAGCGTTTCGATTTCAACGCCCTTTTCGAAGGCCCTCAATTTTCAAGTCAAGTGCAACGATGATAACGAATCCTTGATAGTGGTCTAG
>NZ_AYZJ01000078.1:0-891 GCF_001436615.1 Lacticaseibacillus camelliae DSM 22697 = JCM 13995 | reverse complement strand
CATGGCCTTTCTGGTCTAGTCGTCAGGGTGTTGCACTTGAATTGTAAACTGGGGGTTGATAAAAACGGTCTTTTTGACCATGCTAAGTACGCCGCATTAGTTAAAGATGTGACTGGTAAAACTGACTCTTGGTACGCATATTCTCAGCCAGCCGTTAACACGGCGCACCAGTACCAGACTGAAACAGACCAAGCTGATCCTGACAAATGGGTCAACCCAGAATTAGAGCTTGTCGATCCAACTAACGGCTCCTACTTGGACCTTTTTGAAGATAACAAAGACATTGTCAGCTTTGCGGAGCCTGCGGACCAGTTCGCGACGAAAGCAATGGACACTCATAGTTCGGCTCTTTCTGCGACCTATGATGAGAAAACTGGTATTGTTACTTTTGCGGATGGCTCAACGTACGACACACAGACGGACAAGCTGACTTTGCCTAATCCATATTATGGCGATGACGCAAATCAAGCTGCTATCAGCTCGCAGTTGCTAATGGTGGTTTACAAGGATGGGATGAGCACTAAGGAAGCTGGTAAGTATAATCCTGATAATGGGTTGATCGAGTTTTCAGATGGTTCGTACTACATTCCTGATACCGAGACAATTGTCTTCAGTAATGCCAGCATTAATAATGGTGCCGCATATAAAGTTCAGAATTTGAAGACTGGCGAAGCCTTGAGTCGTGCTGGTGTGTACTTTACTTCTGGCAACGGCTGGTTCACTTCGGATAGTTTTGACGTCAACAGTGTGTTGACTTTCTTGCTCAAGGTTCATAAGGCATTCCCAGAGGTTAATCCGGATGTTCAGAAATTGACCGACATGGTAGACAGTTATTATAAGGCCTCAATTTTCAAGTCAAGTGCAACGATGATAACGAATCCTTGATAGTGG
>NZ_AYZJ01000077.1:66399-73370 GCF_001436615.1 Lacticaseibacillus camelliae DSM 22697 = JCM 13995 | reverse complement strand
CATGGCCTTTCTGGTCTAGTCGTCAGGGTGTTGCACTTGAATTGTAAACTGGGGAATTAAAATGAAGCATGTATAAGCTCATATATTGCCCTCCAAAACAAACCCATTCAATAAAAAAGTATATCACCTGGTATTTCTATTCGCGGTCAATTATCAAGAGATTTGGATGTCAGACGATTATCTACCCGAATAACTAGGCTCAGAGAACGAAGCAAAAGCAGAACCCACGCTGTACATATATTGCATATTTATTCTATTTAGTGTATTCTAGCCCCATTGTGTTAATTGGGAAGGGGTACGTTCATCATGCACAAGCACACTTGGCTCTACCTATTATTCGCCAGCCTTCTGGTCTGGCTTCTCGCCGCGGCGGCTCAGCCGCAGCCTGTCCAAGCCGCGACCGACGATTCGCTGACCCGCATTCAGCAGAAAGGCACGCTGGTCATTGGCAACTCGCCGAACTACCCGCCCTACGAGTTCACGACCAACGTGAATGGCAAGGAGCAGGTCGTCGGCATGGACATCGAGATTGGCAAGCAGATCGCCAAGGACCTGGGCGTCAAGCTCGTGGTCAAGCGCATGGACTTTGACTCGCTGCTAGTCGCTTTGGAAACTGGCAAGGTCGACATGATCCTGTCCGGCTTTTCCCCGACTGCAGAGCGTAAGCAGCACGTCGACTTTTCCAACACGTACTACACGTCCAAGCAGGACATCATTATTTTGAAAACCGACAAGGGCCTCTACTCGGACCGCAAGTCATTTAATGACAAAAAGGTCGGCGCCGTGGTCGGCAGCATCGCCTACAACCTGGTCAAGCAGCAGATGCCCGGCGCCAAGGTCGTCGGCATGCAAAACGCCTCAGACCTAGTGCTGGCGCTTAAGGCGCACAAAATCGACGGCATCGTGAAGGACTCCGCCTCGGCCGTCGCCTACGCGAACTCCGACCCGACCCTCGCCGCCATCGACGGGAAGTTCACCGTGTCCGGCGCCGAATCCGGCAACGCCATCGCCCTGCCGAAGGGCTCGTATGCCCTGCAGGCCGCGGTCAACAAGAGTATCGCCAAGATAAAGCGCAAGGACCAGATCAACAAGCAGTTCCTGCCGGCTGCGTCCAAGTACATTTCGACCGGCGCCAAGACCCACACCATGTGGCACTACTGGACGTACTTCGCCAAGGGCGTGGAGTACACCGTCGGCATTTCACTGGTCGCGGTGATCATCGGCGTCCTGCTGGGCTCCGGTCTCGCCTTCGTGCGGCTGGGCAAGATCACCTGGCTGAAAAAGCTGGCCAACGCCTATGTCACCTTCGTCCGCGGCACCCCGCTGATGGTCCAAGTGATGTTCATCTACTTCGGAATCGGCACGTTCTACAACGTCTCGGCGGTGGTCGCAGGCACGCTGGCGGTCGGGCTCAACTCGGCGGCTTATGTGTCCGAAGTCTTCCGCGGCGGGATTCAGGCGATTGCCAAGGGGCAAACCGAGGCAGCACGCAGCCTGGGCCTCAGCCAGCGCGACACTATGCGCTACGTGGTCTTCCCGCAGGCACTCACCGACATCTGGCCGGCACTCGGCAACGAGTTCATTTCACTGATCAAGGAAACCTCGATTGTTTCAATCATCGGCGTGGCGGATCTGATTTACCAGATGCGGATCGTGCAGGCCGACACTTACCGCGGCGTTTTGCCAATTGCCATCGCGATGGTCCTGTACTTCATCATGACCTACAGCCTCACGAAACTCCTCGCCTTTTTGGAGAAGAAAATGCATCACGAAGTCACGGTGTAACGCACCGTGCAGCCTCGGCCTTGGCCGGGGCTTTTTGCGTCTCCTAAGTCAATCAAATGTGCAGTATAATATTCGTAATAGTGGGAATAAATTTTGAGAGGGTGAGTAGATGAACGCGTCAGCACTGTTTAATGCCGAGGATCGAGCCAGTTACCGCATCCTGCAAGCTATCAGCAACGCCGCGAACCAAACGCTCTCCGAAAGCACCCTTCAGGAGCAGTTCGGCCTCACCAAGTACAAGCTAAATAAGGTGTTTGATGGCCTCAACGCCGACCTGGTCGCGGTATCGACTGAGACCCCGAGCTACCTCGATGACCTGGAAAAAGGCTACTGGCGCGCCCATCACCTCACCAAGGTGATCCTGCAAAAGCTCCGGGTGATGTACCTGAAGCGCAGCTATGAGTTCACGGTGTTTGAGTACCAGTTCTTCTTTTCCGCACGCACGCCCAAAAGCAAATATATGAAGGAACACTTCATTTCCAACGCCAAGTTCTATGAGGCCTCGGCCCAGTTGAAAAATGATCTGGCCGATGATTTTCTTTCGCCGCACGAACCTGCCGACACAGAATTTGCGACGCGGCTGGCGCTGTTTCAGTTTTACTTCGTGGCGTACAATGGCATCGCCAGCCCCTTCAAAGAGCTGGACGAAACGGTGGCGGCGCTGATCCGCACGCTGGAGGCGCAACTGGACGTGGCACTGTTGCCGACGCAAACCACGAAGCTGCGATTTTTCCTCAAGATCTGGCTGCTGCGGATGATGAACGGCCAGCACATTGAAAAGGTGCTGCCAGGCGCGCTCGAGTTGCCTGGGGCCAATGGTCGCCTCGACGGGATTCACAAAATTTTGCCAAAACAGTTCGGGGTCACGTCTGCCGAACTCGACTACCTGTACGCCTTTTTGGCCATTTGGCATTACCTGCCGCCGGCCAGCGAAACCGACTTAATTTCGGCCGCGCGGCTGCCCAAGGCGGGACGGATGACGGATGAATTTTTGGTGCTGGTCCAAAGTCGTCACATTTTGGATGACCCTGGCGAAACCGACTTAAGCCCCCTGCGGCAGGCGTTGTTCGGGCTGCACGTGCAAATGGTGACATTCTACCTGGCACCGACCACCTTCATCGATGACCAGCAAATCAGTTTTTTTGCGAATCTCTACCCCGGCTTCGATGAGCTGATCCTGACGTTTATCAGCCAGCTGGCCAAGCGCGCCGACCCTGTGCTCAACCGGACGATGGCGGTCAACCTGTACTTTTCCTACATGTTCACGCTGATCAACTACCTGCCGACCGAGGCGCTGCGCGATAAGGTGTACGTGTGCGTCGATTTTGCGCAAGGGCCGATTTACACCGACTACATCTCGCGGACCCTGTCCAGCTTCGACAACGCGTTCATTGTCGTCGAACACCGGCTCTCTAAGCACACTGACGTCTACTTGTCGGACTTTTCCGACCCGACTCTGGCCATTCCCCAGGTCACGTGGGCGAACCCCCCGTCCCCAGCCGATTGGGGCGAGTTGGCGGACTTGACCGTACGCGTGAAACAGGCCAAAATGCAAACAGTCGTACCGAAAACGGTGAGTGACCCATTTTCACTGAAACGAAAGGACGCAAGCGATGACAAAGCTGACTCATAACGTGAATACAATTGGCACCGTCCTGATGGGCGCCGCGGCGCTGACCGGCGTCACCCTCGCGGCTCCGGCCATCACGCCAGCAGCCTCGGTCCAGGCGGCAACGCAAGCAACGACCGTGCTGGGCGCGAGCTGGAGTACCCTGGCCAGCACCGCAGATGGCACCCTGGCCTCGCAGCACTTCGTTGGCAGCCAAGTCACGGCAACGGTCAGCGGCACGCACCAAACGCTGGCGACAATCACGCTGGCGGCGGGCGATTTTAGTGTCATCGATGATGACACGGTCGCCGGCACCTACTATGCCAACCTGACGGCTCAAGGCCAAAGCAAACTGACCGCGGCAGTCAAGGCCGCGATCGGCGATAACAATTACGTTGTGTCCTCAAGCATCCAGGGGGCGCTGGCCGTGAACCCGGCTGGCACTGGCACTGCCGTCATGACTTACGAGTACGTTGACGGCAACCAGGTGATTGCGACGGTCCAGCAGCAGCTTGGTCTGCAGTCCGCGGGCACCTACATCGCGCAGCCGCCTGCCGGCTATGCGCTTGCAGCTGGGCAAAGTGACCAAATCCTCTTTAACATGACGTCCCGCATGATGACGGCAACCATTCAGGTCACCGCTCAACAAACTTCCAGCGGCGCCGACTCCAGTCAGTCAAGTGGCACCAGCGCAGCGGACTCAAGCGCGGCCTCGGTCGCTCAAAGCATTGCCGCAAGCAAGGCCGCCAGTGAGGCAGCCGAGAGCGCCGCGATTTCCGAGGCCAACTCTATTGCCGCAAGCAAGGCAGCCAGTGAAGCAGCGGAAAGCGCCGCGATTTCCGAGGCTAACTCCATCGCCGAAAGTAAAGCTGCCAGTGAAGCGGCGGAGAGCGCCGCGATTTCCGAGGCTAACTCCATCGCTGAAAGCAAAGCAGCAAGTGAGGCAGCGGAGAGTGCCGCAATTTCTGAGGCCAACTCCATTGCCGAAAGCAAGGCAGCTAGTGAAGCGGCTGAGAGTGCCGCAATTTCTGAGGCCAACTCCATTGCCGAAAGCAAGGCAGCTAGTGAAGCGGCTGAGAGCGCCGCAATTTCCGAAGCCAACTCCATCGCTGAAAGCAAAGCAGCAAGCGAGGCGGCGGAGAGCGCCGCAATTTCTGAGGCTAACTCCATCGCTGAAAGCAAAGCCGCAAGCGAGGCAGCGGAGAGCGCCGCATTTTCCGAGGCTAACTCCATTGCCGCAAGCAAGGCAGCTAGTGAGGCAGCCGAGAGCGCCGCGATCTCTGAGGCCAACTCCATTGCCGCAAGCAAGGCAGCCAGTGAAGCAGCGGAGAGCGCCGCGATTTCAGAAGCCAATTCCATTGCCCAAAGCGAGGCAGCGCAGAGCGCCGCGATTTCAGAGGCTAACTCTATTGCCGAAAGTAAAGCGGCCAGTGAAGCGGCGGAGAGCGCCGCGATTTCCGAGGCTAACTCCATCGCCGAAAGCAAGGCAGCTAGTGAGGCAGCCGAGAGCGCCGCGATTTCCGAAGCCAATTCCATTGCCGCAAGCAAGGCCGCTAGTGAGGTCGCCCAGAGCGCCGCAGCTTCCGAGGCCAAATCAACTGCCGAAAACAAAGCGCCGAGTAAAGGTGCCCAAAGTATTGCAGTATCCGGGACCAATCCTCTTGGCAAAGTAATCGCTGCGGCAAAGCCAACGACACCGGCACCTCGCGCAACCAGTCCTAAAGCACCTGTCGCTCAGAATCAGGCTGTCACTCCAGCGGCGGCCAAACAAACGCGGCGGATCACAGTGATTGTTGTCGATGCCGATACTGGCAAACCGCTTCAAACCGATTTGATTGCCGGGGTACCAGGCGAGCCGATGACGTTCAATTTTCATGAACTCACGCAGTCACTAGTAGAAGCTGGCTACGCGGTCCTGATCAACCCAGCCACCGATTTAACTCGCTTTCCAGCAGCCGACCAGACGGTGGTCATTACAGTCAAGCACGTGGTGGCTGCCGCACTTGCTTCAGGCCTGCCAAGCGAGTACCAGGCGCTGGTACCAGAACTGGCTGGCGCAAAAACCAACGCAGCCCAGCAGAATCGCCGGACTACTGAACAATCTAGTCAAGCGCAAATCACCAACCTGTTCCAAGGTGAGCGGCTGAACCGGCAAATGGTCTATGCACCATTTTCAATGTCGCTTCAGCAGCATCACGGCAACGGCGGGGGCGCACCGAATCCTGCGGCTGGCGCAGCCATGTTAGCGGCTTACTGGGAAAGCCTCTCGGGCGTGATCAACTTCGGCATTCAATCCTAAGCACAGTAAAGGGCAAATCGCTAATCGAAACGATTTGCCCTTTTTCGTGTCTAGACAAAAAAAGCGGCCAGCGCCGCACTCCTCCCCGAAGTGTGTCACTGTACGCTTTCTGCCAACTCTTCAGTCGGTTTGCCCAGATATTGGTATTCTGCAGCCTTACGCAAGGCCACTGCTTCATCAAACGTCTGACATGACTTGAGAAGCACGTAGCGGCCTTGATACCGGAGCCGCGCAAACCAACGGTTATTGGCCGGATTATAAGAGACACCCACTACACCAGACTTATTGCGCTTGCTTTTGACCAATGAATTCAGCGAAATCCCATCATCATTCGTCAAATCACGCCCATGCGCGTGCTGGTGTGCCCTGAAGGCCGGATTTAACGCCGCGCGTTGCCGAGCGACGTCCCGACGCAAGCACCCACAACTGCGCACTTGGCCTGACCGCAGCCGATACCCGTCGACTGTGACCGTATTACCGCAAGAACACTGGCATTGCCATACCGCATTCCCGTTCTTGGCTGTCCCTGCTCGCCTGAGCACGGTCAACCGACCAAATTGTTCACCTGAGAGATCTTTCACTCGCATCGTTTTTCCCTCCTTGCTCCTATGCTTATATTCTAAGGGGGGAACTGCGGACCAATTCTCCGCGATTTTTGCTATTTTGACAAAAATCGCGGAGACTCCAGCTTTGTACACACGAAAATGTAGTGCACCACAGGCATTGCGTAGTATTGTTGCCAGCACGACAAGACACCAAAAGGCCCACCCTTCATGCACGTCAAGTGTGCGTGAAGCGTGGACCTTTCGTCATACTTTAATTACCGATCTAGCTTGCGCTTACGATCAACTAGCCCTAATAGGGAAAGTAACGAAACGCCTAACAGTGCCAAACCTGCAGCATTTTGATCACCGGTCTTCGGCAGTGTCTTACTCTGCTTAGCCGGCGCCTTTACAACACTTGCTGGCGCACTCGGCTTTGGTGTCGACTCGCTGGTCTTTACAGGCTGCATGGTCTCGGTCTTACCGGTGTGGTCAGTGTTTGCTTTGCCACCCTCAGGCTGGCCGCCTTCTGGATTGGCGTTGCCACCTGGGTTCGTGTTGCCGCCTGGGTTAGTGTCGCCACCCGGGTTCGTGTTGCCGCCTGGGTTTGTGTCGCCACCTGGGTTCGTGTTGCCGCCTGGGTTTATGTCGCCACCTGGGTTCGTGTTGCCGCCTGGGTTCGTGTTGCCGCCTGGGTTCGTGTTGCCGCCTGGGTTTGTGTCGCCACCTGGGTTTG
>NZ_AYZJ01000077.1:0-66389 GCF_001436615.1 Lacticaseibacillus camelliae DSM 22697 = JCM 13995 | reverse complement strand
CCACCTGGGTTCGTGTTGCCGCCTGGGTTCGTGTTGCCGCCTGGGTTCGTGTTGCCACCAGGATTGGTTGTGCCACCAGGAAGTGTGCCACCATCGTTGTATGGATAGACGTAGATAACGATACCGTCAGCCGATGGCGTCAGCGTGTAAGGAATCGCAGTGCCCTCAGGGTTGTCTGTCGTTGGCTTGTAGTTGCCAGGCAGATTATCCGGTACATGAACAATGTAAATCCCCTTATCGCCGACTTTACCAGTGATCATTTCGGTGCCGATCAGCCGCTGTGGCTGCTTGAAGCCAGGCTTTTCGATGTATGTGACCTGGAGCTCATCAGCCGGGTGAGTATCGCGAGCGGGAGTGGTTGTGCCACCCGGGTTGTTATCGCCGCCTGGATTGGTGTTGCCACCAGGATTGGTGTCACCACCCGGGTTCGTATCGCCACCCGGGTTCGTGTCGCCGCCTGGGTTAGTGTTGCCACCTGGGTTCGTATCGCCACCCGGGTTCGTGTTGCCACCTGGGTTCGTGTTGCCGCCCGGATTAGTACCGCCACCTGGGTTAGTATCACCACCTGGGTTCGTATCGCCACCCGGGTTCGTGTCGCCACCTGGATTCGTGTCACCGCCTGGATTGGTGTCACCGCCGGGGTTCGTATCGCCACCCGGGTTCGTGTTGCCGCCGGGGTTCGTATCGCCGCCTGGGTTCGTATCGCCACCCGGGTTCGTATCACCGCCCGGATTAGTATCGCCACCTGGGTTCGTGTCACCGCCCGGATTAGTACCGCCACCTGGGTTGGTATCACCACCTGGGTTGGTATCACCACCTGGGTTGGTATCACCACCTGGGTTCGTGTCGCCGCCCGGATTAGTACCGCCACCAGGGTTTGTGTCACCACCTGGGTTTGTGTCACCACCTGGGTTCGTGTCACCACCTGGGTTCGTGTCACCACCTGGGTTCGTGTCACCACCCGGATTAGTACCGCCACCTGGGTTCTTGTCACCACCCGGATTAGTGCCGCCACCTGGGTTCTTGTCACCACCCGGTGTGCCACTGCCATAGTCCTGATACAGGTACAACGTGATGCCATCGGCCCATGGCGTTAATGTGTAATGAATCGGCAGCCCGGGAGTGAAGTTTGCCGCTTCGTAGCCTGTCGGCACGACCGGTGTGTATGTGCTCTTATCACCGACTTTACCAGTCAGCATTTCGGTCTTAATGACCTGATCTGGGGCACCGAACTCACCGTGCACCACGTAAGTGACCTGTAACTCGTCGGCTGTTGTGCTGTAGGTGACAGTGACCTGATCATTTTTAAGATCCGAAACGTTCTTGATTGCCTGCGCGCCGAGCCCTTGTTGCGTGACCACAGCGACGTCGGGTGTGTAACCAGGAATTTCTGGTGAAATCACTTCGGCGTAACCACCTTGTGGGGTGGCCACCGAGATGCCCATGACTTGGTCGGTCACAATGTTCCATGTCACACGCTGCGTCTTTGGCGCCGGTGTCTTCTCAGAATCACCACCGACAACATACGTAATCGTCCGCGTCGTCGTCGCTGTGGTATGGGTAACGTTGTGTGTGATATGAACAATCAAATCATCCGTCTCATCAGGAGTCAGCGTGTAAGTAAGGGTAGATGCTTGGTTCTTGGCCAATACATAGCCGCCTGCTGGCACGTTGACCTGGTAATCACCGGTACCGCCGGTGACACCATTCACGTGATCCGTGGTAACCGTTTCGCCGGTCACGTCATCGACGTAGGTCACCTTCAGGGTCGCAGAAGCTGGATGGTAGGTCACCGTGGTGGTCACATCCGTTGGTGTCTGCGTCATGGTCGTTAAGGCAATCGTCGGTGTCTCAGTCTGGTCAGGCGTATAGCCTGGAATCGAAGGCGAGTTAACACCTGCAACGATGTTGGCAGCTGGAACGTAGCTCGTTTTGCCCGTTGCTTCATCAGTCGTTGCGGTCCAATCAACAGAGTGAGCCACTGAGTTTGGCAGCAATGAACTTGGCAGGCCGGCGTAGTTGACTGTGTAAGTCGTTGTGACTGTCGCAGTCTTCTTGGCGTGAACCAAGTGAATCGTAACATCCGGATTATCTGTTGCTTTGAAGGTATACGAACCGGTTGCCGCCTGACCTGGTGCTAAGGTGTAACCTGCCGGGACGGTTGCCGCCCAGTTCGTGCTGGTGCCGGTGCGACCGGCCAACGTGCCGCTGGTGCCGACCTGCGCTTCGTTGTTGTCATCATCAACGTACTGAACATGAATTTGCTGCATGTCAGGCTGATAGGTTACGACAACTTTGGTGTTTTTAAGGTCAGCCTTGGTCCCGGTGCTAATTGCGACCGCTGGAATCACCGTTTGATCAGGTGTGTAGCCTGCAACGGTTGGGCTTGTGACTGCGTCGTAGTCGGATTGCGCCGTAGCCAGCGTGCTGCCAGTCACATCGTCAGTGCTGATGTTCCAGAAAACGGTTTGGGTCTTCGGCTGGGCAGCTATACCACCATCAGCAAACTGATAGGTGATCTGGCGCGTCGTCGGAATTACTTCGTGGCTAATCCCGTGAGTGAGATGGACAGTAAAGTTATCCGTATCATCAGGCGTCAGGGTATAGTGGACGGTTGCCGCCTGGTTTTTAGCCAGAACATAGCCACCTTCAGGAACCTTGACGGTGTAATCACCGGTGTCTCCAGTCTTACCATCGACCTGAGCGGTTGTGACTGTTTGACCAGTCACGTCATCAACGTAAGTAACCGTCAATGTCGCAGCGGCTGGATGGTAGGTCACGACGACCCGAACGTTTTTCAGCTCGCCCTTCGTGCCAGTGCCCAGCTTGACCGCAGGCACATTTATTTGATCAGGCGTGTAGCCTGCAATCGTTGGACTGGTAACAGCCGCGTAACCAGATTGCGCCGTGGCAATGGTGGCACCAGTGACTTCATCAGTGCTGGTGTACTAGAATACCGTTTGATTCTTCGGCTCAGCCGCGGCACTCTTATCCGCGAACTGATAGATAATATGGCGCGTTGTCGGAATTGCCTCGTGGCTAATCCCGTGAGTGAGATGAACGGTGAAATTGTCAGTGTCGTCAGCCTTCAACGTATACCCAACGGTGCCGGTCTGGCCGTTTGACAAAACGTAACCCTTCGGTACTTTGACCGTATAATTTCCAGGGTCTCCGACAAGGCCAGAAACGGTGTCCTCGCTAGTTGGGATTGGCTTATTGGTCACATCATCAATGTAGGTGACCGTCAAACTAGCGGCCTGAGACGTGTAGGTGACGGTCTTAGTGTCATCCACTGGGGCCGTTGCGCTGGCGACTGGCGTATAAGTCGTCTGGTCTTTGTCAGGCTTGTACCCGGCGAGTTCCGGTGTTGGCACAGTGATCGTTGCTTTTTCGACAGGAATATACGACGTCGTTTTCGTGACGAGGTCCGTGACCTTCTGCCAAGAAATCGGTGTGACCTTATCAGGCGGTAGAATTGCCGCCGGGGCCCCAGTGTAGGTCGTGGTCGTGGTTGTCGTCACGAAGACAGTCGTTTTCTTATGTACCAGATGAACCGTGAAATCATCGCTGTCATCAGTGGTCAGGTTGTAGTTGACCGTCGCGCCCTGACCTTCCGCTAGTTCATAATTTTCTGGCACAATCACGGTGTAGGTCCCGGAATCACCCTCATCACCGTCGATTGTCGTTTTTGTGCCTTCAGGTAAAGGCACTGTGCCACTTGGGTCATCATCGTCGACGTAGGTCACATTCAAACTTGCGGTCCGAATTAATTCATACTGGACAAAATCACCATCGTCTTTATTGGTGACTGTGTCGCCAAATGCGAGCGTGCCGTCTGCTTTACTACTGTCGACAATGTGAACTGATTCTGGAATCAGCGCATAACCATCCGGAATCGCAGCCTGATCATCCGCCGATAATTTATCTTGGGTCTTCGGATAGTCATTAGTCAGCTTGTCCACGTTGTCATTCAGCGTCTTATCCAAATCAGTGAAATCGACGAATTGGTCATGACCCGCGTCATCCACATAGTGCGCACGCGCGTGAATCGTTGAGGTCCCAGTGATTGCCAAAGAGGCCATTTGATCAGTTTTCTGAATGGACAGCTTTGCTTTAGGCATATAGAAACCACTAGCAAGATAGCCGGTCCGACCACCCTGATCAATCAAATCGGGAATCGTGCCATTGAAAATAAACCGCCCTGTTGCCGCCTTTGAAGGCATGTTGGGAATCTTCACGATTACGGAACGAATCTTGGACCAATCAGTGACCTGTTCAGCAGGCACATACCCAGTTAAATCTACGGAGGTGCTGCCAGCAGTCAGCGTAGCAGGCTGCGTAGCGTAGAGCACAGTCGCCGTCAGCGGGTGGACCTGGCCGTCACTCGTGGTAAAGTCTTTCGGAACCGTAATCGCCCCAGTCAGGTTAAAGGTATACTGTGACCCACTTGCATCGCCAATGGTTGGAATGTTTGTCACAACGGTCAGATCGCTTAGCGCCTCATTGGTGTTGACCAGGTTCGTGAAGAATTTCAACTGAGAAGTGGAACTCTTGTCGGCTGTGGCATGGCTAACTGGCACAATGTCATCGCCTTGCGCCAAGGTACTTTCGTAGGTCGTTGTTGCTTGGTCAATGGTCAATTTGCCATTTCCGTTGCTAATACCCATCACGACCGCATCCGCGTGACCGCCGGCCAAGGCCGGATCTGGTACAGGGGTCGTTTGCATCAACGCGGTATTTGGTGAGTAGATGTATGCCGCGTATGGATAAGTACCAGGCAGTGCGTCCGCATTATTCCGCACGTTCACCACATTATTACTCGTGGTAGCGACGCCAAGGTCGACCGACTCGCCAGTACCGGTGTAATCGATTGTCACAATCACTCGGCCGTCGGGGGCTAAGGATTGGGTAACCTTTGCGTCTTGAGTCCCAGTGATACTCTCAACTGCAGTCGCACTAGGTAAAACATAGTAAATAATGGGTTCGAATATTTTGTTGGTGGTCTGCCCAAAATTACCATTACTACCATATATATCAAACTGCATGCCGACATCGCCAGGCTTGGAGCTAGGAAAATACGGATATATCTTGGCAGACGAAACTGGCGTTGACACCTTTTGATCAACTTGTGAGACTGCGAAATCTGCGGTGCCTGGTGCAGCCAGCGTAATCTTGCTGGTCAGCACATCCCCATTTTGAACTGAGCTGCCATCATCATACTTTGAGGCTAATGTGCCATAGACTTGAAAGCTGCCATCGGAATACTTGCCATCGGATGATGCCCCAGGTACCAGGATATTCGGGGTAAAGACAATCGACCGAATTGCGCTTGCTGCTTGTGGCTTTACGGTGCCGCCAGCCGCAACGGTACCAGTCTCCGTCGTGCCGTCTGCCAATGTCATCGTGTACGCATATTCTGTCGTGCCTGGTAAGTAACGATGTTTAGCATTCCCGGAAACTGGGACTGAGACAGACGTCGCATCAAGCCCGTCAGGAATATCTAACGTGATTTTGGCATCAGTTGTCGCTGACGGCGATTGATAGTTGAAAGTAAAGCTGTCCAGAACTGACGGGTCATTGGTCGGATCACTATCTAGAACTAGCTGCTTCTCCGCGTGTGAGTTATTGCCAAAAGAGCTGACCGCGGTTGCCACCGTTGGCGTGCTGTCTGTGCCAAGAATGGTTTCCGTCCAAGCGGCATCAGCCGTGAAGGTCTTGGTCGTGCCGTTGTCGTCAGTTTTCTGAGTCACAACGGCCGGTCCAGCGGCAGTCAAGGTTTGATCCGTGGCTTGCTGCGTTGTGTCGAACTGCCCGACCAATTTGTATCCAGGCACATTGTTCCAGTTCTGGGCGCCCTTGCCCTTGGGAACCGTAATGATGATATCCTTACCAGTCCCACCTGGCTGAGTAATGGTGGTGGTATCACCAGAGTTTAGCGTGACCTGATTCAATGCCGCCGTGGCCGCCTCGTCAAGCGTGAACCCCGCTGGCACAGGAATGGTAATTGTCGTCCCATAGTTGACCGCAGAGTTCACCGCAGCCGAAGCATCGATGTCATCCCGAACGCCAGTATTTTCATTGACTGCGAAAGTATAAACGTATTGGGTGCTTGGCAGCACTGCCTTGACCGGGTTCGTGGTCGGATCTGTCCGCGTCGGTGCTTTGACCCGTGCTGTCGGGTTAACTGTCACTTCAAGGTTTTGACTGCCTTGGTCCACGCCATCGATTGCGTAGCTGACTTTGACGATGGAGGTCCCGACGTCACTAATGGGGCTGGCTTGTCCGAGCCCGTTAGGATTCAGAACATAAGTCAGCGTTTGGACAGTCGTCCCTGGCACGGACATCGTGAAATGATTAGTCACCGTCTGCGTACCGTCAGCATTTGGCGCCTTGGTCGTTGTCCCAACCGCTGCCGCCAGTGAGTTATAGCCTTGAAAGGCAAGCACAGAAGAATTAGCCGGCAGGGTAATGGTGAAATCATCGCCGGCTTCAGCATCCGTCATCGTGTATGTAATGGTTAGCTTACTCAGACCTGAGCCATAACCGACCTTGGGAGATGACAAAGTGACCTTTGCAGAAGCATTGGTTGCTGCGACCCCCGCGGTAGCCGTCACCTTCTGCGGCACATTATTGGTTTGATATGCCTCGGCGGTCTTGGTTTTAGCGGCATCGACTTCGGCTGGTGTGGCATCACCGAGGTTCGTGGTCTGCTCAGACTGTGGCTGATCTGACTGCGTCGCTGGTGTCGCCTTCGGGGTCTCAGCAGAGGCAGTTTTGGCCACTGGCGGCTGCACTGTAGCTGTCTTGGCAGTTTGGGCCACTGGCGGCTGCGCTGCAGTCGCCTTGGCAGGTTGGACCGCGGCTGCTGACGCTGCGTCCGGTTGCGTCTGAGATGGCGCAGCAATCGTCAGCGTCCCTGCAGTGATCTGATTTGCCGTAATGGTCATTGCTGGATTAGCCGCTTGCAGTGCCGCCAGTCCTTGTGCGCTCAGCGTGACCGTGTACTGATCAGTCTGACCCGCAACCGGGACACAGGTGAAGTCGCCAGCCACCCACGTTGGTGCCTTCACGCCGGCCGCAAGCTGGACATCATAAGTGTCCCCGTTCTGACTGGCTGCAGTTTTACTCTGAACGGTGGCGATCGTCAGCGCCGACGCTTGAATCGTTGGCTTGGCTACGTCCGCGTGCACGGCGGCCGGCTTGGTCATCATCACGGTACCGGCAAACAGCAAGGAAATCCCAGCAAGTGCCCATTGCTTACCATCCTTGTACAGCTTGTAATGCCGTTTCTCTTCGGTCATGTCGGCAGATAACCGCTTTAACAAATGCTTATCCTCCATGATTGATTACTCCTTATCAATTTGAATTAAGCTACAAGAAACATCCTTATACACGATATATGATAACGCATTTTCCACTTAAAAGCGCAGTTTAGAACAGTATTCGCCAACAAGCATATAGCGTGGAGATTGTTTTTCCTCTAGTCGCAGCAGCCGTGTTAGCGCTGTCTAGATTAGAAAAAGCGAATTAAATAATTTGACAAAGATTCTTTACAAAAGTTGACTTTCTGTTTTAATCCCCATGTGTCGGGTTTTGTACACTTGGGGTCACACCTGATCCAGATTATAGCTAGGAGACAACCCCCCGCTTTTGAGTGACAAAAAAACAGTACTGCTGGGGCCAATTAGGAGAGAATTTTAAGCCGAATAATAAAAAGAACCGTTCCTCTCGTCAGAGGAGCGGTTCACATCATCACCAGCTGCCGCCAAAGCCCCCGCCACCGGAGGCACCACCACCGCCGCCGGCGCCAAAGCCGCCACCACTGGAAGTTGGTGCGCTGGCATGGACGTAATTGGCAGTCACCCACACCGGCATGCCGGACACGCCGGTCTGCTCGATTTCTGGGTCGCGCTGATGCTTTAAGATGACAGACCAGAGTTTGGTCAGTTTGTCATCGCTCAGTGAGGCATCCTCGGGCGTGACATGGGCAAAGAATTCCTGCCACACGTGACTGGCCTCTTCGGGCTTCGCGTCGCTGAAACGGATCCACTTTTCGAAGCGGTCCTGGTAAGCCCCAACCTTACGCTGCTCAGCGTCGGTGTGGCCCTTAATCGTCGTAAGCGCCGGCAGTCGCCCTGGCCGTTCAGTCTCGTCAGTCAGTACTGTAGCCAGACTGGACGCGGTGGCCAGCTCAGCTGCCGGCCACTTGTCGTCAGTCATGCGGTCGTCTTGCACCTTGTAGTAGTAATACGGCAGCGGCCCGAGCTGCGGCGCGGCCGCCAGCCACTTAATGTAATCACGGCGGATCAGCTTTGCGAAGGCGGCGGTCAAGGCCATCTGCCGGCTAAACAATTGCCAGCCCCCACCAGGCACCTTGTTCGGGTCGATGACGATGCCGGCTTCGTGCAGCTGCTGCAGGATGGGAAAAGTGTCCGGCTGACCGGCCAGCGTCCGGCCAATCCAGTTGCGCAGCAGGAAGAACCGCGCCGCCATGCCCACCATCATCAAAACGCACGCCCAGACGATGGCGACGGTGATGGCATTCTGCAGCCGCTCGTGCGCCTGGTGCCGGCCAATATCGGCCGGGGTGTAAATGGCGCTTTGGTGCCGCTGGACGCGGCGAACGGTGTTGTTGACAATGGCCGCAATGGCTTGGTCGTACTGGTCAGCGCGCAGCTGATTTTTCACGTGAGCCGTCACGATTTCATCGGCCGAGCCGTCCGGGACCACCGGCTCAAGGCCGTAGCCAACCTCCAGCCAGTAGTGGTGCTCCTTGGGCTCGATGGTGAGCAGCAATCCGTTGTCCCAGTCGGCGTGGCCAAAGCCGTACTTTTTGAACTGCTCGTTGGCGTAGTCCTGCAAGTCGTCCTCGTCCTTGCCCGACGTGACGATGACCGCGATCTGCGGCTTGCCCTTGATCTTCTGAAAAGCGCGGTAGTTCGCGGTGTACAAAGCCTGCTGCGTGTGCGCACCAATGACCCCTTGCGGATCGCGGTACCACTCCTGCGTCTGCTGAATCTGCTTGTCAGTCAGCCCCGCCGCCTGCACCGGGTGCCCGATCCCCAGCATCAGTGCTAGGCCCAGCACCAGACTGAGCCAAAGTCCCCATTTTTTCATGATGATATCCTCCGTTGATAACTACAGTCTACTGCGGCAGATCACGGGCGGCCACCAACTTTAGGCCGAAAAAAATGCCCACCTTCTCAGGTAGGCACTGATCACACGCGAGGATTACGCCTGGTAACGCGACTCCCCGTTCAGGTAGGTCTCGGCAAGGCTCATATCCGGGTTCAGGACCAGGAAATCGGCATCGCGGCCCGGCAGGATACTGCCACAGGTCTTGTCGATCTTGGCGGACTTAGCTGGGACATAAGCACCCATGTTGACTGCTTCTTCAGGTGTGGCAACGTTCCAATCAACAACGTTCTTGACCGCGTCCTTGAGCTGCAGGATGGAACCTGCCAGGTTGTGGGTGTCGTCCTTCAGCCGCGCGGTCCCATTGGCCACAACGACTGGGAACTCACCCAGCATGTAGTCGCCATCTGGCTGGAGACCGGCGGACATGCAGTCGGTGACCAAGGCAATGTGCTCGGCCGTCTTTTCGCGGACCAGCACGGAAACGACTTCCGGCCGAACGTGGTGCCCATCGGCGATCAGCTCGTCGTCGACGTTCTTCAGGTACATCGCGGCGCCGACCATCCCAGGCGCGCGGTGAGCCAACCCGCTCATCGCGTTGAAGGTGTGGCAGAACATGCTTGCCCCGGCTTCGATGCAGGCCTTGGCCTGTTCGAAGGTCGCGCTGCTGTGGCCCAAGGCAACGACTTTGCCGTCGTCGCCGGCCATGTGGCGGATGAACGGCACGGCGTTGTCGCGCTCAGCGGCCAGGGACATTTTCTGCAGCAGGCCCTTGGCGCTTTGCTGCCACTTATCGTACTCGTCGATGGACGGGTCGCGGAAGTACTTCGGGTTCTGCGCGCCCTTGTGCTCCTCAGTGAAGAACGGGCCTTCAAAATGAATCCCCTTGATCTTGGCACCCTTCTCCTCGCCGGCGTGGTCGCCGATGGTCTTGCAGACATCATTCAACTGGTCAAAGGAGCCGGTCAAAGTCGTCGGCAGCCAAGAGGTGACACCAGTGCGCAGCAGGCCCTCGGACATTTCCTCAAGACCGTTCCAGTCATTGTCCATGACGTCGTGGCCCAGCAGGCCGTGAATATGGGTGTCGACCAGGCCCGGCGCGATCCACTGCTCGCCGTAATCCTTGATCTCACCGGCCGGCTTGTGGCCGTAGCTCGGGATGTACTCGCCGAACTTGCCGTCAGCCGTGACTTCCAGCCAGCCGCCGATCTCGGTGTTGTTCTTCAGGAAAAACTTTGCAGCATGAATGTAGTAGCTCATTGCGTGATCTCCTTAGGTTTGATGTTGAGGGTTATTTCCAATCACCAGTGTAGCACGGTTCGCGGTAGTGGTCTAGGCCAAAAACACGTAAAAAGCCGAGCCCGGCATCCCGCCGCACTCAGCTTATCATCTTGCATTCAGTTTTGCCCAGTCCAAGCTCAGGCCTGCTTGAAGACTTTTTCGTACAACTCCGTAATGGGGTCATCGTTGTTCGTCGCGTCCAGCACCAGCCCGGCCGCGTGCTTGACTGCCGGAATGCCATTGGCTACGGCCACGCCCAAGCCGACCTGCTGGAGCATGCTCAGATCGTTGGAGTTGTCGCCCAGCGCGATGATCTCATCCTTGTTGATGCCGATCTGCTCACCGAGCGCGATGGCCGCCTTGCCCTTGTCGATCGCGTCGGGGTTGAACTCGACGTAGCGATTGGACGAATAGGTCACGGTCAAAGGGGCCTTGATGGTGTCTTCGACCTTTTCGTAGAAGCGGCGCCGCACGCCGAAGTCCAGGTGCTGGAAGATCACCTTAGCGATGGGCTGGTCTTTGAACTGGCTGAGGTCCGGCGCCGAGAACTGCTGGAAGTCCACGCCGCGGTTTTCCAAGTAGTCGCGCTCGGGCTCGTTGATGTTGGCCACGTAGACGTGATGAAAGGTGTACACATGCGTGCACAGGTCGCCTTCCGCCACCGCCATGCGGTAAATTTGGTCGGCAATGTCAAAATCCAGCGTGTGCTCCACGAGGATGCGGTTGTCCTTGTTTTCGACGATCGCGCCGCCGTTGTACGAAATCACGTACTGACCGGCCAGGCCCTTAGTGCCGATGGTCGCAAGCAGCGGCTGGACGGACGCAAATCCTCGGCCGGTGTTGGGCACGAACTTCACGCCCTCATCGCGCAGCCTGTGGATCGTCTCGATGTCCCTCGGCGACACCGACCCGTCGTCCCGCAACAGGCTTTCGTCCAAATCGCTCACGATCATCTTATACATGCAACCAGCCCCTCATCTCTTCGTATTACCATTATTGTACCGCACGGTCAGCTGAAAAAAGGCTAAGACTTGGTCACATTTTCTACGCATTTTCCCGGTATATTAATAAATGTAGAAACAAGCCTCCAACCTGTTTCGCCCTTCGCCGGCGGTGCCTCTAACACCGCTGGCTTGTTTTTTGTCATTAAAGATTGAATTGACCAAAACAAATTATTCCTAACTTTTTCGTCACATTTTCTTCACATTCCGATATTAGTATGAACAACATAGAAGCGAGCGAACAACTCGTTCCTATCCAAACCCTACTTTTTCATTTTTACTCCTCCAAAGTAAAAATTCGGCAGCGTGCTCCCCCAAAGCACGTTGCCATCCCTACCCCAATTAGCCGTCGGCCCCCAACCGGCGGCTTTCTTTTGCCCAAAAACTCGACAAATCATTACAAAGCCTGCCAATCTCCATCACCGATTCTTCACAGATGCCCGGTAATATTAACACCATAGAAACAAGGCAAACTTGCTTCTATCCCATACCCCAATCTTCATACTTAATCCTCCTATTTGAATCTCATTCCCCCAAAGTGAGACTCATCCCCAAATCTTTTGCCGCCAGTCCCCCAACTGGCGGCTTTTTTGGCGCAAAACAAAACCGCAAGCAAAGCGGCTTGCGGCTCATCGAAAACTTAGTCTTGCTTGGCTTCATCCACCAGCTGCTGCTGAAGGTCGGCCAGCTTCTGGGTCACGTAGACGGTGTAGGTGTCCGGGTTGACCAGGCGCTGGGTTTCGATCGGCAGCTCGCTGAGCTTGCCCTTGGCGTAGCGCTGAATTTCAAACACGTCGCTTGGCGCCGGCTGATCCAGCGGCACCGGCGCCGCCAGCGGTTCAGCGTCAAATTCCTTCAGCACGATTCGCTTGGAAGTGAGCAGCGGGTTGCTGTTGACCACGGCCAGCGGCGCTTCCAGCTGTTCGTCCGCCAGCGCGATGACGTCGGCAAACGCCTCGTGGGTGCCCGGCGTGTACAAGCGGTAGGTCTGCTTGATGCCTGGCAGCGTGGTTTTTTCAATCGACGCGGAAACCTTGATCTTCGGCTTCAGGACGCCGTTGGTGCGGGTGGCCGCCAGCTTGTAGACACCGGACAGGACCGGCGAGGACGAGCTGGTGATCATTTTTTCCCCGATGCCGAAGTTGTCCAGCGGCGCGCCTTGGGCCAAAAGCGCCGGGATGACGTTTTCGTCGAGCGCGTTGCTGGCGGTGATCTTCACGTCCTGGAAGCCGGCTGCGTCAAGCATGCGCCGGGCCGCCTTGGCCAGCCGCGCGATGTCGCCGGAGTCAATGCGGATGCCGACCGGCTTGTGCCCCGCCGCCCGCAGTTCCTTAAACACGCTGATGGCGTTCGGCACGCCGGAGTTCAGCACGTCGTAAGTGTCAACGAGCAGTGCCGCATTGTCCGGGTAGTGCTTGGCCCAGGCGCGAAAAGCGTCAAGTTCGCTCGGATAGGCCTCGACCCAGCTGTGGGCCATGGTGCCGGCGGCCGGAATGCCAAACATTTTGGCCGCCAGCACGTTCGAGGTCGAGCCCGCGCCGCCGATGATGGCCGCACGCGTGCCGTAAATCGCGGAATCTGGCCCCTGCGCCCGGCGCGCGCCGAACTCCATGACCGGCCGCCCCGCCGCGGCGAACGTGATCCGCCGCGCCTTGGTGGCGATCAGCGACTGGTGGTTCAGGATGTTGAGCAGTACCGTTTCCAGCAGCTGCGCCTGATCCAGCGGCCCTTCGACCGTCATCAAGGGCTCTCTCGGAAACACCGGCGTCCCTTCCGGCACCGCAGACACGGTGCAGTCCAGCTTGAGGTTAGCCAGGTACTGCAAAAAGTCCTCATCGTACAGCTTCAGGCTGCGCAGGTAGTCAATGTCCGCCGCCGAGAAGTGAAAATCACGCAGCACGTCAACGACCTGCGCGAGCCCCGCCGCGAGCACAAAGCTGCCCTTGTCTGGGACATCGCGGTAAAAAATGTCAAACACCCCGCGGGTCTGCGGCAGGTCGTGGTGGAATCCGCCCGCCATGGAAAATTCGTACAAGTCCGTCAACATTTCAAGATTACGCATGATAGCCTCCGTGTCTTGTCATATATTGACTTCCATAATAGCACAACGCCGATACCTTTTTCGCCAGGCAAAGGCTAAACTACTAATAGGAGGCACACCATGCAAGCAACCATTGACCAAATAATCGCGGCGCTGAAAGCCGCGGACACCATCATCATCCACCGGCACCAAAACCCGGACCCGGACGCGTTCGGCTCTCAGGGCGGCTTGGCGGCGGCGCTGACTGCCGCGTATCCGGAGAAAACGGTCCTCAAGGCCGGTGAACCCGATGCCGGCCTGGCCTGGATCACCACGCCGGACCTCGTGCCGGCCGAGGCCTACGCGAATGCCGTCGTGGTCGTGATTGACACGTCCAACCTGCCGCGCATTGCCGGCGCCCACTGGCAGGACGGCAAGCAGCTGATCAAAATTGACCACCACCCGGACCGCGAGCCTTTCGGCGACCTGAGCTTCGTCAACCCCAAGGCTTCCAGCTGCTCGGAAATCGTCGCGGACATGATTGCGGCGAGCCCCGACCTGCAGCTCACCAAGTCCGTCGCGGCGATGCTGTACGCCGGTATCATCGGCGACACCGGCCGCTTTTTGTACGACCTGACCACGCCGCACACGCACGAGGTCGCGGCTGACCTCATGCGCACCGGCATCGACGCGCCGGCGATCGGCCGCGCCGAGTCCGATTACTCGCCGGCCATTGCCCACCTTGAGGCCTACGCCCTAGGCAACATGCAGGTCTCCCCGCACGGCGCCGGCAGCCTGTTCGTCACGCAGAAGGTGATTGAGGAGCTGCAGCTGCAGCACGGCGAGGCCCAGGCCGCGGTTGCGACCGTCGGCAAGCTCACCACGGTCCAGTCCTGGGTCATGTTCACCGAGCGCGCCGACGGGCAGTGGCGCGTCGAGCTGCGGTCCAAGAACTGGCCAATCAACCAGCTCGCCGTCAAGCACGGTGGGGGCGGTCATCCCCTGGCCTCCGGCGCCGTGGCCAAAAACCTCGAGGAGTGCCAGCAGATCATCCAGGAGCTCGACGCACTCAACGCGCAGCACCAAGGCTGATTGACAAGTTTAGGGAAAAATTTTAACGAACGGAAGGATCAACGATGAAAACTCTCTATCTCATGCGCCACGGCGAAACGCTGTTTAACGTCTATCACCGCGTGCAAGGCGCCTCAGACTCCCCACTGACGGCGCGCGGCATCGCCCAAGCCAAGGAAGCCAAGGCGTTTTTCAAAAAACGTGGCATTCACTTCACCGACGCAGTGTCCTCCACCCAGGAGCGCGCGTCAGACACCTTGGAGCTGATCACTGACCTGCCCTACCAGCGGCTGAAGGGCATCAAGGAGTGGAACTTCGGCGTGTTTGAGGGCCAAAGCGAAACGCTCAACCCCAAGCACCCCGGCGAGGCCAGCTACGGCACCTTTTTTGCCGATCACGGCTACGGCGGCGAGGCGATGCTGGACGTGCAAAAGCGCATGGTGGCCACGCTCACTGACGTCATGCAGCACGCCAAGGGCGACACCGTCCTGGCGGTCAGCCACGGCGGCGCGATGCACGCGTTCCTGCTGCACTACCTGACCTGGCCGCTGACCGGCTACCAGATCTACACCGGTAACTGCGCGATCCTGAAAATGAGTTTTGACGGTAGCGAATTCCATTTCATCGCCAGTTACGACCCGCTGCAGCAAAACTGAATTAATGACGAAAATAGCGCCACGTACCGCAGCAGATTGCGGCGCGTGGCGCTTTGATTGACCCTAGAAAGCTCAATTGTGATTCATGTCAGGGCCCACTGTTAGCGTATCACCGTCAAGATTGGCGGCTTCTGCCCCAGCGAGGCCACCGGCATAGTTGACGGTAATATAGTCATTGCTCGTGGCCATGCCAACTGAATACGTATTGTGGCTCTTGGGTAATAAGTAAGCAGCAACGTTGGTGGCTTTTTGCTTGTCCAACTTGTCAAAGACGGTGAAGACCTGCTCGGGAAACTGCGAATTGGTCGTCTTCGTGGAGCACTTTGTATACACGATGACGCTGCCATTGGTGACCTGAACCATCTTGGTTGACGACAGGAACACGTACAAGTTGCCCCATAAGTCCCCGGAAGCCAAGGTGTGCCGGCCGATTTTCACCGCCAGCTTGGCCGCTTGGGCCTGCCGCAGGACGAAACTCGTGTTTTGATAGAGTGTAGTGGCCTTTTGCTTGCTGAGATCTTCGAGCTGCCCGCGGACAAACGCCCCGTTTTGAATCGTGACCACTTGCTGATCACGCACCATCGCCAGCTGGCCGGTGGTGCTTTGCCATAAACCACTCACTGCTTCAGGCTTCAGGCGCTTGCTGGCCGCATATTGATAGTGGTTAGAATACACGGTGCCCCGAATGACCGGCGCGGCGGTCGTGCCGCTCGTGTAGTCGATGTTGACGACGTACAAATGGGCGCCTTCGATCAAGAAGCCCGACTTGATCTGCGTTGTCGTGGTGCCACCGCTGGGTTGCAGATAGACCAGATCGCGATAATGCTTGATGGTCGTCTTCGCCCCCATGGCCGAAAGCGTCGCATTGATCTGCTTGATCGAAGCGACATGATAGTTTCTAGGCACCACAACGTCTTTTTTGGCGCGTTGCTTGATGTCTGCATAACTGGCGGTTGGCTTATAAGTGCCGACTTGGTACAAAACGCCGCGATCACTGATCCAAGGGGTCAAGGTCGCGTCCTTTTTCGCCTTTTCAGCAGACAGTTGCCCCTTTGGCGAGACCGTCGCCGTGACGGTGGCGACTTCCGCCCATGCATTATCCTTTTGCTTCAAAACCGCTTTGGTGTGGGCGGCGTGCTGGCTCACCGCCGCCGTCTGGGGATGGCAGGCGGCGAGGAATAAGACTCCGAATGCAACAAGTGCAAGCGACCATTTGCGCATAGTGTTCTCCTTATGATGGTTGAGATAGGCTCAGTATACTGGATAGTGGCGTCTCTGTTCGCTACCTTAACCAAAGTTTAAGTGCGGCGTGCCGCAGACAAGGGGCTGCAACAATCGTCACAGTCCCTGACTCAGTTTCTTTATTCGTACCGTAGCGCGGAAATTGGCACCAGCCGCGACGCGCGGATTGCTGGCAGGGTGCCGGCCAAAACTGCGATCACCGTGATCAAGGCCAGGATGCCCAAGGTGTTGCTTGCGCTGAACTGGATCAGCGTGAAGCCGGTCATGCCTTTTAGAAACGAGCTGGTCGCCGCCTTATTGACAAGGCCGCTGGCCAGCAGCGCCAGGCCGCAGCCGCAGCCCGCGCCGAGCAGGCCAATCAGGGCGGCCTCAAGGCTGAATGAGGCAAAAATCTTGCCGCGGCTGAGCCCCAAGGCCTTCATCAGGCCGATTTCCCGGGTGCGGTCGCGCACCGACATGTACAGCGTGTTGATGATCCCAAACGCGGCCGCGAGCAGGGCAATCGCACCAAACATGGTCAGGCCGCCGGTCACAGCGTTGATGGTTTGGTGAATGGACCCCACTTCATCCGTAAAGGTCGAGCTCGCCATTCCCTTTTTTGTCAGCGCCGCTTGGATCCGCGAAAGGTTCCGCTTGGTCGGGTGGCTCACCGTGGCCAGCACGTTGTAGTACTGGTTTTTGACACTGCTCGGCAGGCCGGCGTTGTTGACGCGGTTGATGGCATCAATGAGGCCTGGGCTGAAAACGACCTGGCCGCCATCGACAATGCTGGCGTTGCGGACACCGACGATTTTGGCCCGAAGCACCTGCCGGCGGTTCGTCGCCTGGTTAGCAGCGACGATGTGGACGGTGTGGCCAAGCGCCGCCTTGGCGTTCGAGTAGCCCAGCGCCTTGACATAGGCCTTATTCAAATCGACGGTGTACGCCTGGCCACTCGCCTGCAATCCTTGCGCCATGTCCACGTGCGTTCCCTGGCCATCGGTGGCAGTAATGGCGTACTTCTGCTTGCTGGCGCCTTGAATGTACTCGGCGGTAAAACTCTTCATCGGCGTGACCTTGGCAACGCCTTTCACCTTAGCAATCGTATTTAGCTGCTTAGTCGTCAGCATCTGGGTGCTGGCGGTGCTGCTGACGGCGGGATCGTATTTCTGTGGCTTATCGCTGGCACTGCCGGACGGCGTGTCGGCGTAGACCATCAGCTGGTCCTTTTCGCCTACGTTGTCCACCTGCTTGCTGATGTACGAGTTGACGCCGACCCGAATGCCAAGCGTCAGCGCGATGGTGAACGCACCGATCAGCGTGGCCAGCACCGTCAAAAGTGTCCGGCCTTTATTGCGCCACAGGCTTGCCGCCGCGGTGCCGATCAAATCACGCAATTTCATCGCACTCGCCTCCCACCAGTTGGCCGTCGCGGATCTGAAGCTGCCGGTCGCACTTGGCGGCCAGGTCCGGATCGTGGGTCACGAGGATCAGCGTGATCCCGTGCTCACGATTCAGCTTGAACAGCAAGTCTTCGATCATTTGCCCGGTCACCGAGTCCAAGTTGCCGGTCGGCTCATCGGCAAAAATGATCTTTGGCCGGTTGACCAGCGCCCGCGCGATGCAGACACGCTGCTTTTGGCCGCCAGACAAAGCGGTCGCCTTGTTCTTGGCCTTGTCGAGCAGGCCGACCTCGCGCAACGCTGCAAGTCCGCGCTCGCGCCGAGCCTTGCCGGTCACCCCGGCGATTTTCAGCGGCAGCACCACGTTGTCGTACACCGTGTCCTTGCTGTTGAGAAAAAACTGCTGGAACACGAAGCCAAACGTTGCCGAGCGCAGCGCGTTGAGCTGGCGCGTTTTGAGCTGGTGGGTGTCGCGGCCGTTCAACACCACGGTTCCTTTCGTCGGCTGGTCCAGCAGCGCCAGCAAATGCAGCAGCGTTGACTTGCCCGAGCCGCTTTTGCCCACGATCGCCAGCGCCTCACCGGCTTCGATCTGCATGTTCACGTCATGCAAAGCCGTGAACTGCGCCGCGCCCTTCCCATAAGTGCGCGTCAAATGCCGTGTTGCAATCATTGCCATGTTGCGTCCTCCAATCCCCTGCGGCCCCACGCCGCAATGTTCCCCATAAGCCGGCCCCACGCCGGCTGCTTACTTGAAACGACTCGGCTTTCTAAGCGTCGCTGCGTCCTTTTTGGTGATGCGCCAGGGACCTGCGCCCACCACTGGGAGGTGCTTCGTTTTGACCGCATCGGTGCCGCGGTACACAGTGAGCGTGATGCGGCGCTTTGTCTTCGCCACATGCAGCACATAGCGGTACGCGACCTTGGCTTGGGCCGGCAGCTTGGCCTTTTTGGCTGAGCCGAGGCGGCCGGTGATGGCCGAAAGCTTTTTCACCCCTGCCGTATCTTTGATTGTCGCCACGCGCTGGCCCGCATCGTTGTAGACCGTCGCATAATCAGCTTGGGGCTTGCGACAAGCCGCCAAACCCAGCAGGCAAGCCATCGCAGCGATAACAACTAACTTTTTCATCTTTTACCCTCCTACCCTGCGGCCTGGACCTGCTTGGTTTCGACCCAGTGGCTCAGCAAGTACATGTTGACCAGGCTGAGGATCAGCACGCCAACCGCAAACGTCGCAATGGCCAGCCACAGATCGCCGGTCACGGCCCCGTGGAACGTGCCGCCAACCGTGCCGGAATAGCTAAACGCGGCTGAAGGGATCCCGGTCAATTTAAACAGCCACGTCAACCCGGCGAAGAACCAGTCGACCAGCTTGATTGCCACCAGAATAATGACGAAGGTCAGCAGGCGCTTCAGCCATTTTTCCTGCATACCAGGCAGAAAATCAGTGATCATCAGACTGAGCATGTGGGCAAGACTGATGATCGCCCAAACCAGAAGCGCCAGCATGAGGATCAACACTGCGAGTGGCAACACGTAAGGGCCCGGCAACCCCCAGTGAATGTCCTGAGCCGGATCCACCAGCGCCAATCCGAAGCTAACAATGCTCAAAACCGCCCACAGCCCCAGTGACGTTGCCGCGTTGGCCAGCACACTGGCGCCGGATAGTTTCCACTCCGCGACCGGCACCAGCCGCCAGCGGTTGGTGACCCAGACCTGTTCCTGCCCCTGTGCCTCGGCAATGAACGCGACCAGCGCCGTCAACATGCCAAACATAATCGAAAAGCCCAGCAGATCTGCCGCGGTCAGGCGACCCAGCAGCCGCATCACAACTAGGACCGCCACTACGCCAAGGTCCACCCACAGCAGCTGGATGGCCTGTCGCCCGCGTTCTTTGGTCAGCTGCCACCACACCTTAAACCCACTTGTCATTGCCTTCACCTCCGCTTTTCTCTAGACAACCTGCTGCGGCTGCTTGGTTTCCACCCAGCGGCGCAGCATGATGCAGCAGCCAATGCTGAAAATCATTGCGCCAACGGCAATCAGCCCAATGGCGACCCACAAGTAAACGTACGCGATTGACGGCACGTGTGCACCGATTTCAATTGATGCATTCATGTCGATGCCGAGCAGGCCGACGAGCCACATCATGCCCCGGAACAGCCAACCGCCGAGTCTTAAGGCAATCAGGACAATGCCGACCGTCAGCAGCCCGCGCAGCCATTTTGCCCGCAGATCCGGCAGAAAGTCGGTGATCACCAGGCTCAGCATGTGCGCCAGGCTGATGAAGCTCCAGCTCAGGACCAGCAGCATGAACACGAGGAAAAACATGGTCGCGCCTAACTGGTCGATCTGCGGCTGAAAGCCAAAGTCGCGCCGGCCGTCGATCAGCCACAGGCCGATATCAAACAGCCAGATGACCAGCCACGCGCCCGCCATCGTCAAGGCGTTCGCAAGTGTGCTCACCCCGTATAGCTTCCAGTCGGCCAGTGGGACCAAGCGCCAGCGGTTTTCGACCCAGACCTTTTCCTGTGCCCGGGCTAGTATGACGAAGCTCGCGATGCCGGCGAAAATTCCAAACAGCCCGGCACCCATCAAATCACTGCTAGCCACTCGATGCAGCGCCCACATCACGGTGTAAATCGCCAAAATGATCAGCTCCACGGCAAGGACCGCCGCCACCCGGCGAACTCGTTCACGCAGCATCTGGCCCAGTACTTTCCCTGTTTTCGCCATCGCGCTCACCCCTCGTAAAAGCTTTCAAAGTAAGCTTCGATGCTCTGCCCCTTGGCGCGGATCGTGTCCGCTGCCTCTTGGGCGACCACCGTCTGGTCCTTGATCACAACGACCTGATCAAGAAGCTGGTCGATGTCCTGCACGTGGTGGTCGGAAATCACCAGCGTGGCCTGCTCTGGCGTCCACTTCAGGATGCTGCTCAGCATCGCCTTGCGCGTCATCACGTCGATCCCGTCAAACGGCTCGTCCAGCAGGTACAGCGCCGCGCGCCGCGACAGCGTCACCGCCAGCTGCAACTTGCGCTGATTGCCTTTCGAAAGCCGCTTGATGCGCTGCTTTTGGTCCAGGTCTAACAGCTGGGCCAGCTGGAGAAAATCGGCGAGGCGAAAGTCCGGAAACAGCGCCGTCATCACGTCGGCCACTTGGCCTACGCGCCAGTTCGGATCAAACCCGTCCATCTGGGCGGAAAAGCTGACCTGCCCCTTGCGCTGCACCGTCTGACCTTCCCCGGCCACTTCGATCGTGCCGCGGAAGTTGACCGCACTGCCGGCAATCAGCCGCATCAGCGTCGTTTTCCCTGCGCCGTTGGCTCCCAGCAGGCCGACAATTTGGCCCGTCGGCAGCGTCAGGTTGACGTCTTTTAAGATCTGCTTCTGGTTCCGTCGATAACTCAATCCTTGAATCACCAATGCCTCAGTCATGCGATTCACCACCCTTTCGCTCCTTGATGTACTCCTCCAGTGCCGCGACCATTTCCGCCGGTTGCATCCCCAAAGCGGCCAGATGATCGTAGGTGCCGGCCAGCTCGCCTTGGATCACCCGCTTTTTCATCTGGGCCAGCACCGCCGTGTCCGTCGTGACAAAGTTGCCCTTGCCGCGCTCGGACACCAGAATGCCTTCGCGGATCAGCTCCGTCAGCGCCCGCTGAATCGTGTTGACGTTGACCGTCAGCGTGAGTGCCAACTGCCGCACCGCCGGGACCTGCGCACCAGGCGCCAGGTTGCCGACGATGATCTCGCGGTCGATGTACTGCTCGATTTGAAAGTAAATCGGGACTTTATCGTCGAACTCCATGCCGCGCCTCCTTACTAGTGTTCTAGTTAGCTATTACACTGGTACTATACGTCGTCACTCAGAAAAGTGCAAGGCAAAACTGAATTATTTATTCAACCCTGTGTGGTCGCTCTTTTTGCACGTGATAAGCGGCTTGCTGCTGCCAAAACCAGGTTATACGGCGACTCTCGTTTCGCATTTTTCCGGCCGAAAGCCTACAATAAAGAGGCAAACTTTTGAGAAAGAGATGATCCTTTTGACGAAACGCTACAAAGGCTCCTGCACGACCATTCTGGTCGGCAAGAAAGCCAGCATTGACGGCTCGACCATGATTGCCCGCAACGAGGACGGCGCCGAGGCGCTGAACCCCGAGAAGTTCGTTTACGTGAAGCCGGAAGACCAGCCGCGCCACTACCAGGCTGTGCTCTCCAAGTTCCACGTGGAGCTGCCGGACAACCCGCTCGGCTACACCTCCACCCCAGACGCCGTGGACGGCCACGGCATCTGGGCCGCCGCCGGCATCAACAGCGATAACGTGGCCATGACCGCCACCGAAACCATCACGACCAACTCCCGCGCTTTGGGCGTTGACCCGATGAATCCGGACGGCCTGGGCGAAGAGGACATCACCGCCATCGTGCTGCCTTACATCCACAGCGCCCGCGAAGGTGTACAGCGCCTGGGCAAGCTGCTTGAGCAGTACGGAACCTACGAAACCAACGGCATCTGCTTCTCCGACAAGGACGAGTGCTGGTACTTCGACAGTATCGCCGGCCACCACTGGGCGGCGGTTCGCATCCCCGACGACGCGTACGTCATCGCGCCCAACCGGTTCAACATCGACCACTTTGACTTCGATTCCGATGACACCCTGTGCGCGCCGGACCTGAAACAGCTCGTCGACGAGAACCACCTGAACCCGGACCCTGAAGGCTACAACCTGCGCCACATCTTCGGCTCCTCGACCGTCAAGGACACCCGTTACAACAACCCGCGTGCTTGGTATGGCCAAAAGTACTTCAACCCGGAAATCGAGCAGAGCCCGATCGACCAAGACCTGCCGTTCATCTGCCGCACGGAGAAGAAAATCTCCGTCGAGGACATCAAGTTCGTGCTGAGTTCCCACTACGAAAACACCGACTTTGACCCTTATGGCACCACCAACACTGAAGGCCAGAAGAAGCTGTACCGCCCGATCGGCATCAACCGCAACCAGGAGCTGCACATTTTGCAGATCCGCAACGACGTGCCGAAGGAAATCGCCGGCATTCACTGGCTGGCTTACGGCCCGAACACGTTCAACGCGGTCGTGCCATTCTACGCCAACGTTGATGACACCCCGGCGCAGTACAAGAACACCGGCGCGCACTACACCCAAGGCAGTCAGTACTGGCTGTCCTACCTGCTCGGGACATTCGGTGATTTTGACTTCCACCTGTTTGAAGACTTCGAGAACATTTTCGAGCAAAACACGGTGGGCGAATGCCGCAACATCCAGCTGGAAACCGACAAGGTCGCGCTGGATAAGCCGGACACCACCGCTTACCTCACCGAGGTCAACGCCAAGCTCGCCGACGTCTCGTTCAACAACTCCAACAAGCTGCTGGGCCAGATGATCGAGCTCGCCGCCCCGCGGATGAAGCTGCAGTTCACGCTGCACGACTAACCAGAAGCACAAGTAAGGCCCAGACTCGCCGGAGTCTGGGCCTTTTTGCGTCAATTTTTGTTAGAACGTCTGCTTCCCATCAGGCGTATCCACGCTCACGCGGCTGTGGCGCCAGCGCCGCAGCACCATCCACAGCCACAGGGCCACGCCGACGCCCAGGTACACCGCAAACGAGAGCCACGAGTTCACGCCTTGGCCCAGCGCAGTGAAAAAGGCGATGCACACCGCGACAATCAGCGCGAGTACGCGCGTCACCTGCCCGCCTGGCAGCCGGTACGTCGCCCAGGTCGGGTGCGCGTGGTGGATCCGCATCGCGGAGATCATCGTCAGCGCGTACGCACACGCGCAGCCGAACGCCATCAGGTTGAAGAAGCTTTCCATGAAGGTGCTCGCGTTTTGCAGGAAGATGAACACCGTGCTGATCACCAGTAGGAAAATGTTCGGCAAAAGCGGCTGCTGATGACGGTTGACCTTCGTGAACGCCTTGGGCAGGAAGTTCTGCTCGCCCATCGCGTATAGCAGCCGCACCGTCGCCATCCAAAAGCCGAGCAGCGACGCCCCCATGCCCAGCAACACCGAGCACAGGCCGAACAGCAGCGGCCACACCCGCCAGCCGAGCAACTCCTTCATCGCGACAATGGTCAGAAAGCCGTTGCGGGCATGCGGCGTCAGCAGCTGACTGCTGGTCCCCAGCCCCGCGACGCAGAAGAAGTAGAACACGTAAATCGCCGCGCAGGTCAGCACCGAGCCGCGGATCGCCTTGCTGGTATTTTTAATGGGAAAATCGCCTTCCTCGACCATTTCCGGCACCGTTTCAAAACCGAAAAACGGGGTGATCAGCAGTGCCATGCCGATGATCCAAGCGGGGATGCCGGCGGTGCTGGTCAGGCCGGAGTGAAACAGCGGCGTGAAGTTGCTCAGCGACCAGTGGCCGGAAAACAGCAGCAGCACCGAGGTGATCAGGGTCGCACCAATGTTGGCAAACAGCATGAACCCCTGCGCCTTGATCAGCACCTTGACGTCCTGCAGGCTCAGGAAAAAATACAGCAGCAAGAGCACCAGCCCGCAGCCGATGATGCCGGAAAAACTGAGGTGAATGTGAAACTGGTAGTTCGCCCAGCTGATAATGCCCATGACCACGGCCGGCGGCACCGAGATCCACGCGGCCATGATCAGCCACGACGACAGGAACCCAAGGTGCTTGTTCAGCCCGACCGTGTTGTAGATCAGCTCGCCGCCATTTTGCTTAAACATCGAAGAGAGTTCCCCGTACACGAAGCCGATGGGCAGGATGCACACTGCCATCAGCGCAAACGCGATGAACGTGCCGGCCCCGGTGTACTTGTAAAACACCGAGTCCCAGTAGGCGACGAAGGTGAAAATGGCACCGGTCGCCGCAACGTACACGTACACCAGGTTGAGGCTCTTCTTTAACCCCGAGGCCGCCATACTCAGGCCCCGACCGACACGGTCTCCGGCAGGGTGCTGCCGCCGTCAATGACCACCGGGGTCGCCGTGATGTAGCTGGCCCGGTCGCTCAGCAGAAACGACGCCAGCTCGCCGATTTCGTCAATCGTCGCCAGACGCTTTTGCAGCGGCACCGCATCGGCGATCCCGTGCGTGGTGGCGGCCGGGTCATCCGGCGTCGACTCCCGCGCGATCTGGTCGGCCATCGGCGTTTGCACGTAGCCCGGCAAAATGGCGTTGGCCGTGATGCCGTACTCGGCCACCTCGCGGGCCACCGCCCGGGTGAAGCCCATGATGGCGGCCTTGGTGGTCGCGTAGGCGCACTCGCCGGGATCGGCGACCTTCACGCCGGTCACGCTGGACATGTTGCAGATGTGACCGGCCTGCTTTGCGATCAGCGTCGGCAGTACCGCCTTGGTCACGTTCCAGACGCCTTTGATGTTGATGTCGAACTGCAGATCGCGCTGCTCATCCGTCGTCTCAAGCAGCGAGCCCAGCTTGATCACGCCCGCGTTGTTCATCAGCCCGTCGATGGTGCCGAAGTGGTCAATCACCGCCTTGACCGCGGCCGTGACGCTCGCCGTGTCGGCCACGTCCATTTTGACGCCGAACACGTCGAACCCGTCCAGCTTGAGCGCCGCCACCGTGTCCGGCAGCTTCGGTGAGATGTCCGCCAGCGCCACCTTCGCGCCGTGCTGCGCCACCACGCGCGCGATGCCTAACCCGTTGCCCATGGCCGCGCCGGTGACCAGCACGACCTTACCCGTTAACTCGTCTGTCGCCATGAAAATGCCCCCTAATATTTTTTATGAATCCTTGAACAGCTTTAAGTTAGCACGGTGAGTAAGCGCTTTCAATTAAGACGTTCGTCCTTTTGCCGGGGTTAAATAGGGCATGTTGTGAAACCTGCCGGCACGCAAAAAAGGACCCGCCGCCACTGCTGGCAACCGGGTCCTCAGGCCGGGATTCGTTCAGTCAGGCACAGCCCTCACTGAATGATCACCGGCACCTTGATCACAATTTTTTCGACTTCCTCGGGGTCCCCCAGCGCCACGCCCGGCTGATGGGCGTCGCACGGGCCGACAATGGCAAAGTCGCCGGCGTGCAGGACCACCGCCCCGGTCGCCACGGCCGGTTGCTGGTACGTCACCAGGTCGCGGTCCGGATCGTAGTCACCGGCAGGCTCAAGGGTGTCGGTGTGCGCGATGCCGAGCAGCTCATCGCCGCGCACCATGAACTGCACATCATAGAACTTGAGGTGTGATTCAAACGTCGCCTCTGCGCTGGCCTTGGTCAGGTAGCACTGGTAGTGCGCGACGCATTCATCATTGACCGCGGCCGTTGTGCCGTCGGTCACAGGCGCCGTCAGCGCGTTTTTCATAAAGGTCAGGCAGTCGGCGAAATTGGCCGGCAGGAGCGCCGAGTGATTCTGATTTTGAACATTTCCGTAGTACATGTTGTTCTCCTCCCTACCTTTAGCATTCAGGCGGTTTCCTGCACCGTCAGCTGCTGCAGCTGGGCCAGGGCCGGCTCGGCGCCGGTTTTGGCGTACTGCGACAGCAGCAAAATATTGAGGACCAGCGGTGAGTACGTCAACTTGTTCAGCCGCCAGGAAAAGGCCATCGCGGCGATTTCCGACACCGCGCGGACCGTGGACTGGTGGTGGTAGCCGAACAGCTGCCACAAGTCGACCTTGGCGGTTTTGGTGTACAGATCATCGTACTTGCCTTCCGCGTAATGGAACAGCTCGTGGCCGGTCACGATGTTTAAGATCACGTCGCGGGTGAAGCCGGGCACCTGCAGGTCGGCCAGCTTGGTGATCGGCGTGTCGAACAGCTTGAGCTGATTGGGCTCGGTGAAGGTCGCCAGGAACACCTGGTGCAGGATCGCGTCGGCGTCGGTGTGCGTGATGACGCACAGCTTCTCCGCCAGCGCGGTCGCGTCTTTTGTGCCGTTTTCCTCTTTCAGCTGCTTGGCGATCTTTTCCCCGCAGGCCACACCGCCGGCGATCAGCTCCGCGCGCCGCTCAGGGCTCACCTTGTCCTTCAAGGGGTCCTGGTCGAACAGGTACTCGCACCACACGGATTCCGGGATCGGCACCAGCTGCTTGAACAACTCGGCCGGCGTCATAGCTGATCCACATTGGCCGCCACGATGATCATGTCGTCGTCCGGCTCCAGCGAGTCCACTTCCAGGTCCGTCAAGAGTTGCAGCTGCTCAAAGTCCGTGGAGGAAAAGTCCATGACCCGCGCGCCCAAGCACAGGTAGAAGTCCGGCCGGGCGATGTTTTCCGGCTGGTACACGGCCATGTCCTCCCACAGCTGCTTCATGGCGGTCACGTAGTTCTTGGCCTTGGTCTTGAGCGCCATGGCCCGGCCGCGCTGCACCTTGATGAAGCCCTTCTTGTCGACAATGCGGACCGGTTCCGCCGGATCGTCGCCCTTGTGCGGGCCGCCGAAGACGTAGAAGTACGCGTCGCTCATCTCCAGCTTGGTCTGCTCCGGCTTCAAGCGCATGTCCGTCGCGGCAATCTCCAGCGCCTCTTCCTCGGTCGCGTTCTTCGACAGGTCCGCCGTTTTGACTTCGGTCGACCCTGTCGCGATCGCCGTGATCTTGTTGGTCTGCTGATCGATTTCCACGTGGACGTCGACGGATTCAGGCGTGGCGCCGGATTCGACGGCCTTGTTGCTGGCCTCGGCCTTGATCGAGCGAATGTCTTCGGCCGTCGGGTTCGGGACGATCCGCTCGACCACGTCCCGGACCATGGATAGCGCGACCCCGATGGAGGAAATGACCTCCGCGTCCTCGGGGATGCTGTACTTGACGCCGGTCTTGTTGGAGAAGTACGGCACCAGGGCAGCGGCCCCACCGCCGACCCCGACCAGCGTGGTCTGATCCTTTTCCAGCTGGTACTTCTCGACCAGCTCGTTGTAAATGGCTTCGACCTTGCCGAACGCCTTCTCCATGATCTGCGTGGCGATGTCTTCGACCGTCGTGTTGCAGTAATCCGCAAGCACCTGGATGCCCTTCCTGCAGGATTCCTGGTTGCCATAGGAGAAGTACTTCGGCTCGACCAGCCCGAGGGCGTTGGCCGCGCAGGTGTTGGTGATGGTGAAGGCAGAGCCGTCCTCATTCACCAGCTTGACGTAATCGTCCGGGTCGCCTTCCTTCGGGGAAAAGAACTCGATGTGCGGGTTCTTAATGGTGCTCGGGTCGGTGAACGCGGCATAGTCCAGGCCGGCAATGTGCGCCGAGCGCGGACCAACATCGATGACGCCGTTCTTGTTCGCCCGGATCATGGAACCGCCGGCATCGCCGACAACCCGCACGTCCAGACTGGAAATGTATGTCTTGTGCCCGCCCACGATCGAGTAGTCGATCGCCGGCCGGCCGTTTTTGATGACCCCAATGTTCGAGGTCGTGCCACCCACTTCAAAGTAGATCCCGTTCGAGGCGCGCAGGTAGATCAAAGAGCCCATGACGGACGCGGCCGGGCCTGACAGCATTGTCAGCACCGGGCGCTTTTTCATTTCGGAGATCTCCATGACCCCACCGTCGCCGCGCATGATCATCAGCGGGACCTTGACGCCGGCCTCGCGCACGGACGCTTCCGTCGAGTTCGCGGTGTCCAGCATCTTCGGCAGGATCGAGGCGTTGATGGCCGCGGTCCGGGTGCGCCGGGTCAGGCCGTACAGCTTGGTGATCTCAGACGCCGCCGTGATCGGAATGTTCTCCTCCTTGGCGACCTTGGCCACGGCCGCCTCCGGCCCACCTTCGTCAACCCCGAACGCCATGGAGGCGACCAGCACTTTCGCGCCTTTGGCCTTCAGGTGTTCGATGACCTGCTTGATGTTTGCCTCGCTGCACTGCTTGAGCGGCAGGAACTCGTTGTAGATCTTGATCGACTTTTTCTCGTCCAACTGAATGTCATCGAGTCTGGTCTGGCGCTTGGCCAAGAAGCCTTCGACGCCGCCTTTGGCCATCCCGATGACGCCCACCGGCGCGACGTCCCCTTCAATGAGGGCGTTCGTCGCCTGCGTCGTGGAGTGGGCAACGAATACGACCTCATCTGGGGTGATATTGTTCTGTTTTAAACAGGTCTCAAACGATTGCACCACCCCGGCGGCGACCCCGCGCGGGTCATCGTGCGTGGTCTTGACCACGGAAGGTTCGCCAATCATTTTGTGAGTCTCATTGTCGATGGCGACGGCCTTGGTGTGAGTCCCGCCGACATCGATCCCCATACGTACAGAGCGTTTCATTGCGCATACCACCTTAATTAAGAATTTTGATTACATTGCACCGTACATGACATAGATCACCAGGCACATGATGGCCGCGCAGATCCAGCCAGTTGGAATCGAGCGTTTCATGTAATCGCTCGAGGACACTTTCGCGTAACTCATGCCCCAAGCGACCCAGGACTGCGTCAGGTCCAAGTGCTGAGGGAAAATGGTGACCGCGGCGGTCAACGGATACATGAACTGAACCGCGATCCCCGGGTTGGACGCCAGCACGACGGAGAAAATCGCCGCACCTGAGCCGACCCAGTTCATTGGGCCACGGAAGAAGGCCAGTGGGGCGAGGATTGCAAAGACAATGGCCAGGACCAAGTGGTTCGTCGGCACGATGCCGCCGATGATGGCGGTGAAGTACGGTGACGCGTAGGTCGCGGCGTTGTTGAACATCGCCAAGGCCAGCAAGAAGCCGATCATTGGCGCAACGTCGACGGTGCCGTCAGAGAAGTACTTGGCAAAGCGGCGGCAGACTTCCTTGTAGGAACCCCGCAGTTTGCCCGTGGTCGCCATCGCGTAAACCGCGGAGATGATGAACCCGGCAATGACAGGCACCTTCCAAGCAACCAGCAAGATCACTGGCAGAATGACGGCAAACCAGGACCACCAAGGCGCGTTGGTCGGCCCAGCAGTGCCGCTAGGCTGCGCGTCCACGACCCAGTTGTGGGTGGTTTTTTTCATGGTCAGGTTCGAGATGGTCAGGACCACGATCAGGCCGACGATCATCCCGATGATGCCGATAGTGAAGTAATCATTATAGCTGTAACTTGCGGCGGCTTTGACGAACCCGGCATACATCGTGCGGTACTGATAGAAGTTGACCGTGTTCGCGAAAATGCCCGCCATGATGGAACCCATAAAAGCGAATAATGCCACTGGTGCTTCGATCCCCAGTGAGAACAAAATCGGCAAAACAATAACGGCGATTGAAATAACCGGCCCGATCCCGGTCAGTGACATGAAAATGACCGAGGTGATGATGCACAGCAGCGCCATCGTGATGCGTGGCCGGTCGCCCCCCAATTCAACGACCTTGCGGATCAGCGTCGCAGCGATCCCGGTGTCGATCAGCACGCGGCCGAAGAAGGCCCCGAAGAAGATGTTGACCAGGATGGATGACGCGTAGGCCGCGGGCCCGTCCGCATAAACGAACGTTAGGACATCGACGATCGACTTCCCCTTGAGCGCGACCGTTGGTTCGATGGCATTACCAATGAGTACCAGTGCTGTCCAGACCGTGGCCATGATGAAGAACCCAACCATCAGGTTATAGCCCTTCATGCAGTACCAGACCATGAACAGGAATGATAAGATCAGCAAGATGCCGATCACTACATTTACCATGTTGTTACCCTCCTTTTTTTCGCACCAGTTGTCCCTCAACTGATGTTTCAGTTGCATCATACGTGCTCGTCAAATAAAATGCAACCGCTTCCAGCAAAAATATTTTGGCGGCCTTCCGCAAGCGTTGACGGGCCGGCTTTTCTTGTGAAATAAATATCAATATTATATTTAAAGCCCAGAGTTATTGGCCTTGATTCCCACGATTATAGTATTATGAAGCCAATATCTTAATGCTCTTTAAATCACTAAATTGAGCAAGCGTTCTGACACTCAATGTAAGCCGGTCGTGAAACCAGCCGATTTTTTGTGGTGGCTGTGCTATACTGCCAAGTAGAGTGAAACATCAGTCCGGGCTGTACTAGTCCCTCAAAATGGCACCGGATTCCCGAACATTTCGGGCTTAAAACTGAAACATCAGTTTTGCAGGCCACTGATAACTGCATTTCCGCAGCACGCGGCCACCGCCACCCCATCAATAAGCCAAATCATGCTAGGATAGGTCCTATGACTCAGACAACCGATTTGCAAACAGAAGTCTACTTACGAATAAAACAGCTGATTCTGCATTTCGACCTCACGCCGGGCAAACGCGTCAATAAGGCCGCTTTGATGACTCTGCTCAACGTCTCCTCGACCCCGGTGCGCCAGGCGATGCTGCGGCTCGAACAGGAAGGCCTGCTGACAGTGCGGCCTCAAAGCGGCTCGTACGTCAGCCTGATCGATCCTGCCATTGTGAAACAATCCGGGTTCATTCGCGGCAACCTCAGCGGCGCCGTGATGGGCAAAGCCATCCCCCTGTTTGATGCCACCAGCCTGGCGACGCTGCGAAACCTGACCGCCCAGCAGGAGGCCTCCCTGTACCTGCCGGACTACGACGAGTATTTTCGCCTTGAGGACCAGATCCAGGCGTTGTTCTTCCAGGTCGCCGACATGCAGACAACGTGGGACTGGCTGCAGGTCGTTCAGCTGCAGTTCACGCGCCTGCGATTTTTGCGGCTGCAGCTGGTGGAACTCAACTGGCACCAGATGTTCGTCACCAACGAGGACTTGGTCACCGCGGTTGAGGACGGCGATATCGACGCGGCAGTGGTCCTGAGCAAGCAGAAAATCACGCTGATGGAAGACGACCTGGGTCTCATCCAGCAGATGCATCCGGAGTACTTTGACAAAGGCTGATTACACCAAAAAGACGTACCTGCTTTTCGCGGGTACGTCTTTTGAGTCAGATTGTCTTCCGCAAAGCCCACTTAACTCAGCGAAGAACCTTCACTGATCCACGGCAAAGCCAGCGTCTGCTCCAGTTTACCATCTGGTAATTCGTCAAAGCATTTGATTCCATACGGCTGCCACCGGTCAACCAACCGTATCAACGCCGGTACATCGACCACTCCTTGGCCTGGTACAACAGTTTCAATCCGGTGGGCCGCCTCACTCACCCACCGGAAGTCTTTCAGATGAATCGCAACAATCCGCTCGCCGAAACGTTGCAATGCTTCTTGCAAGATTTGCTCAGGTTGGTCGGTCCCTGAAAGAACAAGATTCGCAGGGTCAATGATCAATTTTAGATTGGGGTCCTCCCCCACAGCTTGAATTAAGTCTGCCACTCTATCCAAGGACCAGAGCGGGTGGTTAATACCAGGTTCCAATGCTAGGTAAGTTCCAGAGTCATGCGCCACAGGGAGCAAAGTTTGCACATTTTTGATCAAAGTTTTAAATGGCGCAGAGCCGAAATTGTTCTTCGTGAAGACAAATGTTGGGTCCAAGCTCCCCGTTTCCGTGGCCACAATACGGGTACCAAACATCGGGGCAAGCTGAAGATAGTGGGCCAACTGGGCAATAAGTTTCGTTTGCTCCGGCTTGTTTGGATGGATCATATTCACGTAACAACTTAATGTAACTATCTCGGCATCATATTGTGCCAATCGACGCCGGACATAATTCGCAAGTCCAACGTTAACTGTTGTTCCGTTTCTAGTGGTAACTGGCAGTGATTTTCCTGGGGAATAGGCCAAACTGTGCACTTTAAGGTGCTGAAGTTCACGACCAAACTGGTCTAAATCATCAAATTTTAAAACGTCATGCCCACGGACGGCAAAATCGCGTCTCATTGGCCATCGTCCTTTCCTTTGTAACTCAGATACTCGGCACATGCGCATAGTGCGAGTGCTTGACCATAGGCCATCGGTAACTGTTTGATTGCCTTATATGCAGATCGATCATCCGTGAGTGAGGTTCCAGCAGAAACATGATGGAGAATACCTTGTTCATCCACGTTGCCGAGCAACGCTCTGAGTCCTGCTTGTGCTTGATCCAGATAGTAATCTGATAGAATGCCTAGCCGAAGTGCTAGAAACGTCCCAGCGAGGATCCCTGCCGAACCGGAAGCTTCGATGTAAGAACTAGAGTCGTCAAGAAGTGTGTGCCACAGATGCTCTGGTGATTGTAACGCAAATAATGCCCGCAGCTGGTTGCTAATGACTACTTCCAGATAACGGGATTCAGCTGGTGCTAGCGTAGGCCCAACCATCTCAAGATAAAGTGGCAGACCATATGCCAGCCAGCAGTTGCCGCGACCCCAAAAGGTCTTACCTAAATTATTCCGCTGATTAAAATCCCACCCGTGGCTGAACAAACCCGTGGCTGGATCCAGCAGGTACTTGATATGAAGCAGGGTTTGATAGTTAGCTTCCTCCAGCCACTGTTCATTGCCTGTCGATTGACCCATCTTGGCAAGAAAAAGCACTGTCATAAAGATTGTATCTGCCCAAAGCTGCCCTGGATTACGCGAAATACTGTTCTTATCCGCTCCCGTCGTAAAATGTTCTAATCCTCCCTCGGCGGTCCGGGGAAATTTAGTGTAAATATCAGTGGCCCAGTCAAGTGCCATTTTTTCATACTCCGGGTAAGCACTAAGGGTGAGCATCGGCACCGTGGTGTTAATATTACGCATTGGCAGACCCTGACTAATCCGTTTTTTCGCCCAGTTACGAATAAAATGATCATACGGATTTCCTTGCAAACGGGCCAGTCCAAATAGACCAACCCCCTGTGGCCAGTCCCAAAAGGCCATTCCAAAATCCCGTGGGAAGAATCCCTGCTTCTTCAGCTGGTCGGAAGATCCGTCTCCTTCCCAATGCACATCTTCACTGGTTAAAGTTGTCATTCGAGCGGCCAACAAATTGGCTTTTTCCTGCACCAAATCGTCAAAAGTTGCCATCTTTCCCCTTCTTTTTTCCATGTCATCCTGAAAACAGAAGCAGCCCTCGAGCGTGACGCCCGAAGAGCTGCTCAACAGATCAATCTGGCTGATCCTCATTGGACCGATACATGACCGAAAGCCCTGCCTGCTGATTCTGTTTGACTCGACCAACCAACCCACTTACCGGCATTATGAGAGACTGACGCTTTTCACTAGGACGTAGGTCATAATGCCGCATCTTGCCCACCTCTGTCGTGATCCACAATTGAGTCTGCACAAAACGAATATTCTTAATCCGTCCAGCCACATCACTGTATATTAGCGCACCAGTTGGACTGTTAGCATTGATATTTGAGAACTGAACATTCTCGATCCCATCATCAGGCTTAATAACAGTTTCGTGGTCACGCGCTACAAAAGTTATATAGATTGGTTCAGCATTTCCCCACCACTCTTCTGAAAAGTCTCGCGTAGAAATCTTAACGTCAGAAAACTGAAAGTTACGGGCAAGACCGCCGTCTCTCAGTTGAAACGCAAGGCCACGATTAGAGTTAACGATCAGTAATCGCACCACCTTAACGCTGAGAAAATTACCGAAGCTACTACTCCCAACCTTAAACGCTGCGCTTTGAGAATGAATCTGACAATCAGTAACTTCAATATCAGTGCAGTCGCCAAAACGCTTGGTCTCCTCAGTGCATTTTAAGCAAATACCGTCATCCCCTGTACTGATCTTGCAGCCTTGAACTACGACATACTGACACCGATCTAAATCAATACCATCAGTGTTGGGCATCCGGACCTCATTGTTGATGGTCAAATTAGCCAATTTCACTTGCTGGCAGCCAGCGAGATGAATAGTCCAAAATGGCGAATCGATAATTGTCAGCCCTTCTACTGTGACATTTCGCGAATCCTGAAGATAGATCATCTCCGGCCGCGGATAGTGGTGGGACTCAATATGAGCAGCCTGTTCCTGATTTGCCTTGATAAAGCACCGATAATTACCGCTGATTGTCCCCTTGCCGGAAATCACGCAATTATCACATTGATTTCCAAAGATCAGTGCGCATATCGGGGTCTGGTTACGAAGTAGCTCAAACGGCCCAGGGCGATGATGATATTTATCTTCATTACCACTACCCATCAGCGTAACGCCCGCCTGCACGTCAAGCGTCACCCCAGATTTCATCAACAGCCCGTCAATTACGTATACCCCTTTCCCAGCGAGGGAAACAACCCCAGCTGTGTGGGCAGCGCGATTAATTGCGCCCTGAATTAATTTCGTCCTACTTTCTACTGACTGCTCTAAAGTTAATTGAACAGTCTGAAATTTTTTTTCGCTCATCCGTTCGCCTCACACTTGCTTCGCATCGGCGATAGGAAAGATACCATATGTCCTGATTTCACCAGGCTTGAAGGGTGCTAGCTTTAGACTGGTGACAGAGTCTGCAATAGAACGCTGGCTCTTCCCAGCAAGGTCATCATCAGTGACATCAACAGGTCTGGTAAAGACTAACTCGCCGGGCACATCGACTCGAAAAGTGTTTGGGTTGTACAGGCGAATCTCACAACCAGCACCATCGGGTGCCGGTGCAAAAGCACTGAGAGTGACGCGAGAATTCTTGAGCGTCATCAACGGGGCATGCGTCACTGACCGCGAAAGCACATTGATCCTGAAAAACTGGATTGGCGTCGTGTACTGATTTAATGTCTGATTTTGATAGTACAATCCCTCCTGAGCCAGCCGCAGATATTCAGACTGGATCTGTTGAGGATCATAATTTGGGGAAAGCAGGATTCCCCCTGCAAACTTCATCTTCCCAAGAAGCTGGCTATCAGGCGTTGGCATTGCCTTGTTGATCATTCCGGAGGCTTTACCTGGGCGACGCAACATATCTGGCCGGCCAAGGTAGCCTACGCCCCGAAAAAGGGTAAGGGCTAACTCGTTAAACTGCTTACCAATGATTTGGAAGTCCTTCTCACCCAAGCCCAAAAAGGTCAGGCTTTCACTCTCGTTGTGCATATTAGCAAAATGAATCATCGGTCGCAGACTCGTTGGCTCTTCGTGATAACCGATTGCCCGCCAGTCTTTGAGATGTGGGTCCTCTAAGGGACGCTCAATGGTGCCAAACTGGGTGTCGGCAAATGACGACTTAACTGGTTTTGCACCTTTCAGGACCAACCGCATGCGGTGATCGCAAGCTTGATTGTTCAGATGCAACGAGAACTGAATGATTGGCGTTCCCGATTTAAGTCTTAGCTCGAGCTGGTAGTCTACGGTGCCACTTGTGACTTCTGTTCCTCGCTCTGCAAGGTCTTTTGGCACTTGCCAAGAACCACTCAGCTGCATTCTTTGTTCCAGTTTGCCATGCTGAGTCGTAACTTGGGCGTCATCAAATTTGAGCAATTTCACGGCATCGCGATAAGGCTGTGAGTAATCATAAGTATCCCCTTCGTCACCACCATCCTCAAGCATCAGCTGATACGTCTTGCCGAGCCCTTGTTTAGGGTGAATAAACAACTGGCCTTGATCGAATTCCACTAAATTGTTGTCATCTTCAATGGCCTGCTTTGTAACAGGAGAGATTAACACTGGCTTACCGTCGCTGAGCTCAACGCCATACCGACACCAGTCCATTGCAGGGATTTCAACCTTAACCGCGATAGTACTCATGAAGTACCAATGATTCTCCCGAGTCGCCGGGTCACGTGTCAGAAGACCGGCATTCATCCTCTTCTGACTGATCAGGTCATATTGGACAGGATTGCCTTTCTCGTCCGTCAGTGAAAATGATGGTTTGGTCGTCGCAATCGTCACCTCATGAACAGTATCATCCGCCAGTGGTAATGGATTCCACACAACCAGCGACCCGTCATCAGGACGCCCATCCCTCAATGAAATACTCAATTTCCGGAGCAGGTAATTGCGCAACGAGGTCGCCGTTTCCAAGGCGGCAGTACCGCGTGCGTATATGTCTCGGTTGGTGGCATCACTGTTGCTGCCGCCAGCGCTATCATGCGCTTGGCCCATAGCAATTGAACGCCAGACAGAATCAATCAGCCCCTGCTTGATACGTACTCCAAATTGACTGGCAAGTACCGAGAGCGGCTCAACAACCGTCGTCATCAAACGCTCAAGGTGGTCATAGAGCTGTTTCAAATCGGCACGCGAAGAATAGATGCCACGATGGATTTTCGAGGTCGACGGATCGATGAATTCACCTTCAAGAGTGGGTAGTGTGGTGCGACCGATGGCCGAGAAGACTGCTGGATAATTTGTCTCCATCACTTCTAGTTTCCCGACATTTTCCGTGTTGACCCGCTTGATCACCTGCTTTAGATTCAAGGTTACAGGCAGCTGATCTGATCCCACCGGTAAAATTGAAACAGCATCAGGATCGGCTAGGACATCGCGGACAACTTGGCCTGATTTGCCCGTAACAAATGGCACCCCAGTGCTGTAACCATTAGTTAAGTTTGCGGTGAGGACATCAGAACCGTCCTGACTGCGCCAGTGAAAAAACTTGTGATTTTTTTCCAACGGTAACCCGCGCCAGAAAACTGCGTTGTGAATACCAAACCCACCATAAAGCTTCGGAATATCTTGACTTTGGCCAAACGAATCTGGCAGATAACCAACCGGCATCGCCCCACCTAACTTATTGGCAGCACGCAATCCCAAGCGAAGATTATGAACTGCTGATTCACCAGCGGTCGTCATTTCATCAATTTGGGTGTACCACGGGCCAATGAACAAACGGCCGGCCATCACAAATTTTTTGACTTCCGTCGCGCGATCTGGGTTGTCCGCGAGATAATCCATCAGAATCGACATCTGACCATCTAGCAGGTAGTAATCCAGCTGGTTGTGCGCCAAGGCACTTAACACCTCATCCATATGGTAAGCAAACTGGACCCTAGCTTCCTGACGCGTAAAGTACCATTCAAAATCCCAATGCGTATGTGCAATTGCGTATACTTTCTTCATGAATCTGACTGTCCTCTCCCAGCATCTTTAATCAGCTGCAGCGACCCCTGCATCCTCTGCCGTCTTCTGCTCACGAGCCATGCGTTCTTCGTTGTTCATATGCATCTTCATAAATGGCGCATAAAGAACAGCATCCAGTATGATCAGCAGTACGCATAGAATAGCCGGGCTGACGTGGAAATCAGCCATCACCCAGTAATTAAATACAATGGGGACAGAGCTACCCGGGTTCATTTCAACTAATGGGAAGACCCAGCCCAGCGAAGTTGCAAAGTATGCAATTACCGCATTGATCACCGGCACAAGCATCCAAGGTATGAACAGAAACGGATTCAAGACAATTGGCAACCCAAAAGTGATAGGTTCATTAATGAAGAAAATCCCGGGAATCAAACCAAGCTTGGCGACTTCTCGCTCCTTCGTGCCCTTATGGCAGATAAAGAGCGCAGCAATAATCAATCCGAAAGTAGATCCTGAACCACCAATCATCGCGTACATGTTGGTAAACATATACGGAATAATCTTAACTGTAGAAGGATCCTGCGTCTTCGCAAAAATGGCGATGTTAGCAAAATGCTGTGAAAGCCATAGACTGGCAATAACTCCCCAAACAATGTTGAACCCATGCATACCCAAGAACCAAAGGAATTGTTCAATCAGAATTACGATGATGATTGCTGGAAGTCCATTAGTCACAACAATCAGTGGCTTAACCAGCAACTGTGTGACCATGTCGTTCAACGAGGCAAAATTCATCGCTTCAATAATCAATCGAACTGCCGCAAAGATGATAGTGGTTTCCATCAAAGGAATTAGTGAGAAGAACGACTCAAAAATATTCTGAGGGACACTTGATGGCATCTTAATGTTGAACTTACCACGAGAAAACATTGCAAACAGTCCAACCCCGATCATCGAGATAATGACCCCTGTGAACATGCCATTGTAATTGAAGAAATCGAGACTGAACCCAGGTGTCTTGCTTTTCGTTGCAAAGTCGACAGCCGTTGGGACGATGACGAAGTATGAAGCGACTCCCGCCGCCGTCGAAATAATTGGGTTGAGCGCCTTGTTTTTTTCCTCTGTCTTCAATGCCAATGAGTATTCATAGGCAACAAAGACCACTACGAGTAAGGCGATGATCCCAATTGTCGCGGAATTAACATAACCAAACCCCTTGGTTATCTCATCAAGAATCGCGTTCTTTATATTCAGGTACTTCTCCACTGAACCAATCACAGAAACAATGATGTTGGCAAATGAAGCGACCAAAGTAAATGGAATGACCCGAATAAAGGCATTCTTGATCGCCATCAAAATCTTGACCTGGCTAACCACGCCAGCCACTTTAATGAGCGGCTCCGAGATTTTATCAAATTTGAAAGCCATGATTTTTCCTTCCTTCAAGCGCCAATAAAAGCGCATACAATATTAAAAAAAGGCAATTTTGTGCACAAAGAAATAAGGAACCGCATTTCTGATGCGTCCATGTTTAAAAACTAGTGTCCACTATTTCCGATTTGTTGCGAGATAGCGCTTAGGCGATACTCCTTGAAGCGCCTTAAATTTCTTGATAAAGCTTGAATCGTCTTTGTAACCGACTCGGAAGGCAACTTCATGAACCGGCAACCCCTGAAGAACTAACGCCCGCGATTCCATAATACGGGCATAGGTAATAAACTTGTAAGGTGTCAGCCCCATGTGCCGTTTAAACGTACGAATCAGCGTCGACTTACTAGTAAAAAAGTGTTCTGCGACGCCATCCAGTGTAAGATCCTCACCCAAGTTCTGTTTGATGTACTTAGTTACGTTCGTCAACAACTCATTTTGGGGACTTTTTTGATACGGCGTCACACTATCACGGTCAGAAAACTGTTCGTTCAAAAAAACCAGTAACTCAATGAATTTCTGCCGGACCTTGATCCCATGTAGAGAGGAATCAGGCTCTGAATAAATTTCGATTAGTTCATCAAACAGTTTGGACAATCGGCTCTGGTCCACCAGTCGCAAAGATAGGACATTAACGAAATGGCGTGGTCGACGATAGAAAATCATCAGCAAATCTGGATATTCACTGAGCGCAAGCTCGATGAATTCAGGCTTGAAGAGCAGGTAATAACGCTCATAACTCACCCCACGTTCCACAAAGACACGATGCATTTCTTGCGAATTAAAGACCATCACGGTTCCGGAATTCACGTGATAGTGCTTGTCATCGACGTAAACATCGGTATTGTCATGCAAACAAAAATTTATCTCGCAGCCATCATGATAATGTGGCCGCCGCTGGTAGTGCGTCGTGGTGATTTTATGTTCCACTTCAAAACCATTGGGAATTAAGACTTGGTGGACCTCACTTGCATAATCCACTGCGTTCTGCCACCTCTCAGCTGAGATACTTACTTGAGCTCATGTTCAGTATAAGCGCCATTGTAGCAAAATAATGGGCCAAAATTTCAATTCTATGCCGTAAAATCGTCATTTTCGGTAGCGCTTTCTTTTTTGGCGAGAACATGTTTTAACGTGCTTATCGCGACATTGGTATAGATGAGCACAAAAAAGGCGGTGCAGAAAAACTGTACCGCCGGCGGATTGCGTATGAAATGTTTTCAGCTTAAGCGTGGTCCTTTTCCAGTGATTCCCACAGCCCGTTGAGATAGGTGATGCCCAGCGCGCGATCGTACAGGCCGTAGCCCGGCACCCCGTCTTCGCCCCAGATGTTGCGACCGTGGTCCGGCCGGATGTAGCCGTCAAAGCCGGTGTCGTACAAGGCCTTCATGATCTCGTACATGTCCAAACTGCCCTCGGAGGACAGGTGCGCCGATTCGTGGAAGTCGCCCTGCGCGTTCATGAACTTGATGTTGCGGGCGTGGATGAACGGCGCGCGGTCCTTTTTGACGAACTCGCGGATGATCGCCGGCACGTCGTTCTTAGGGTTCTCCCCTAAAGAGCCGGTGCAAATGCAAAAGCCGTTGTACGGCGACTCGTGCATGGCCTCGATGATCCGCATGTCCTCGGCGTTCTTGTACACGCGCGGCAGGCCGAACAGTGGGCGCGGCGGATCGTCCGGGTGCATCGCCATCCGGATGCCGACCTCCTCGCACGTCGGGATGATGGCGTCGAGGAAGTACTTCATGTTTTCGCGCAGCTTCGCCTCATCGACGCCCTGGTAATCCTTGAACAGTTTTTCGATGGTTGCCAGGCGCTCCGGCTCCCAGCCGGGCAGCACGTAACCGCGCGAGCCGTCGCGGGTCGAATCGATGATCTCCTGCGGATCGTCGGCCAGCTTGGCCTGTTCGAAGGCCATGTCGTTTGACCCATCGGCCAGCTGGTAGTGCAGGTCGGTACGCAGCCAGTCAAAAATTGGCATGAAGTTGTAGCAGATCACCTTGATGCCAAACTCGGCCAGGTTGCGAATGGTTTGCTTGTAGTTGTCGATGTACTGGTCGCGCGTCGGCAGCCCGATCTTGATGTCATCGTGGATGTTGACGGACTCGATGACTTCCAGCTTCAGCCCCGCGGCCTCGACCTCGTCCTTCAGGTGCTTGATCTTCTCCTTCGGCCAGACCTCCCCGACCGGCACGTCGAACAGCGCGCCGACGACCTGCGTGGTGCCGGGGATCTGGCGGATGTTTTGCAGCGTAATGGGATCATTGTCCCCATACCAGCGAAACCCCATATTTTTCATGCTAATTGCCTCCTACAATTTCGTGGATCGTCGCCGCGACCGCGCCCGGCCCCTGGACCATCTTGGCAAAATCCGCCTCGATGGTCGGGATCAGCCCGGTCTTGGCCAGGTCGACGCCAAAAATCTGCTGGTTGGCCAAAATCGGTGCGAGCACGCTGTGCGCATCAACGGGCTGCCCCAGCTTGACGTTGGCCACGAACGGCTGCACATCGCCCAGCAGTGGGTCGGGGCTCGGCGTGAAGGCCGTGCCGTCGTCCTTGACCGCCATCAGGTAGCGGCACCAGCCGGCCAGGATCAGCGGGATCGCCTTCAGCTGCGTCAGGTCTTTGCCCTCGTCCAGGTAATGGGTCAGTGTCACGCCGTAGCGGATCGGGATCTTCTGCGAGGTATCACTGGCAATGCGCTGCGGCGTGTCCGGAATGTTCTTGTTCGGCAGGCGCTTTTCGATCAGCTGATCAATGAACTGCTTCGGGTCAATGATTTTCGGATCCTTGACCACCGGCAGGTCCTCGTTGTAGCCCAGCTGCTTGATCAGCGCGACCAGGTCGGGATTCTCCATTTCCGCGGCGATCGACGAATCGCCCAGCAGCGAGCCAAAAATCGCGAGGCTGGTGTGCAGCGGGTTCAAGCACGCGGTGACCTTCATCTGGTCGGCGTCGTTGACCGTCGCGCGGTCCGTCATGATCACGCCGGCGTCCTCGAGCTTCGGCCGCCCGTTCGGGAAGCTGTCCTCGATCACCAGGTAGTGCGTGACCTCGGTGTTGCCAAACGGCGCGATGTTCGTGTGCTTTTCGGTGTGGATGATGGTGGTATCTTCAAAGCCGCTTTGCTTCAGGATGGTCGCCACACTTTCCGCCGGGTTCGGGGTGATGCGGTCGATCATCGACCACGGGAAGCTGACCTGCTTGGGGTCGCTGAGGTAATCGACAAAGTCTTGCGAGACGGTCCCGTTTTGCGCCCAGCCGCGGGCGATGGTCAAAATGCCGTCCTCAAAGCGCTGCCCATTCTGCGAAAAATTATCCGTCGAGACCATGGCGATGGGGTACTTGCCGGCCTGGTAACGCGCCAGCAGCAGGCGCGCGATGGCGCCCATGTTGGTGGTCGCGGCGTCGGGGTCCCCTGCGATGTCCGCCTCGGCGGCCGGGGTCAGGGCGCCGTCAACATTGCGCAGGCTGTAGCCCTTTTCCGTGATGGACATGGTGACCAGCTGCAGGCTCTTCTGCTCAAACACCGCCTTCAGCCGCGCCCAGCCGGCCGGGTTGGCCTTATTATAGTAGATGGCTTCAGCCACGCTGGCGATCAGCGTCTTGTCGTAGTTGCCTTTCTCATCCATCACGACCTGCAGGAACCGGTCGTTGAACGGGGTGTACGCCTGGTCGACCACGCCTTCGTCGTAGGTTTCGGCGACAATCACGCCGGCGTTCAGCGTGCCCTGATTCAATAGCTGTTGGGCAATGGCGGCGTGGAAGCACCGAAACAGGTTGCCCCCGCCGAAGTGGACCCACACTGGGGCCTGCGCTGCGGCCGCGCGGGCCTCGGCCTGATCGAACTGCGGCACCGTGATGCCCGCCTGAGTGAACGCCTGGGCGTTGCCTTGATAATCATCGACTAACTGCACCATGACAATATCCTCCTTTTCCGCGTTGTGAACACGGGACGACTACTGATATATCAATTCCTCTGTAGGATAGCACTTCCCTCAACCGCTTTCAACGGTCAACTAGCGGGATTAACTGTCCTGGCAGCCTGACACCGCCGTTGCAACCGACCAGTATTTGCTATACTAGCAGTAGTAAATTTTCGAGGTGTGATATGGCAGAAACCGTCAATTACCAAGATGCGGCCTACGCGGCGATCCTGAAGCAGATCATGCGTCTGGAGCTTGTCCCTGGTCAACGCATCAATAAAAAAGCGCTGGAGACCCAGCTTGGCATCGGCACCACGCCGGTGCGCGAGGCCATCATTCGCCTGCAGCGCGAAGGCCTGATCGTGGTTCAGCCGCAAAGTGGCACCTATGTGGCAAAAATTGCCTTAGCTGAGGTGTATCAGGCGCGCTTTGTGCGCGAAAGTCTGGAGAAAGTGGTGGTCGTGGAGAGCATTCCCAAAATGACGGCTGACGACTTTGCCACCCTGAATGACATGATCGCCCAGCAGAAAAAGTACCTGGCTAAGCACGATTACGACCACTTCTTCGACCTCGACGACGCCTTTCACAAGACCTTTTACCAGGTGGATGCCAAGGACTACGTTTGGAACTGGATCCAGCTGTGTAACCTGCAGTTCAACCGGTTCCGTTACCTGCGCCTGGAGGTCAAGGACCTCGACTGGCAGCAGATCATCGACGACCACCAGGCCATCCTCGACGCCGTCAAAAACAAGCAAGGCACGCGCGCCGAAACCGCGGTGTCACGGCACCTGCACATGGTTGACGCGGATGCCGCCGTGGCCGTAAAGGCCCACTCGGACTACTTCGCCTAAACCGATTGAAACTTTGCGCCCCTGCCGTCTCCTCGTGAGGCGGCCTTTTTGGGTTCGGCGAACCGATTGTGCTCGGCCCATCGTTGACAACGCTGGCTCATCATGCCAAACTGTAAGCGAATTCATATATCAGTTGAGCAACTTTTCAAAGGAGAGAAAGCACATGACCTTGTTGAACAAGGAGTTTCTGTTGACCAACGAAACCGGTCGCAAGCTGTTTCATCAGTACGCCGAAGGCATGCCGATCATCGATTTTCATTGCCACCTCGTGCCAAAAGAAATATATGAGAACCAAAATTACCCGAACCTGACACGGATCTGGATCAACGACGGGCTGTTCGGCGATCACTACAAGTGGCGCCTGATGCGGGCCAATGGCGTGCCGGAGGAGCTGATCACCGGCGACGGCGAAGAGTATCAGAAGTTGGTCGCCTGGGCCGAGACCCTGCAAAAGGCGTTGGGTAATCCGCTGTATGAGTGGTCTCACCTCGAGCTGTCGCGGATTTTTGGCATCGACGAGCCCTTCACCCCGGACAACGCCAAGGCCGTCTGGGGCAAGGCCAACGCCCTGCTGGCCACCGACGACTTCAAGCCCCGGGCACTGATCCGCAAGTTCAACGTCAAAGTGGTTTGCACCACCGACGATCCCGCCAGCGACCTGAAGTACCACAAGCTGCTCAAGGCCGAGGAGGCCGACAACGGCTTCAAGGTGTTGCCGGCGATGCGCCCGGACAAGGCGTTTGCCATCAGCGCGCCGGGGTACGCAGATTACCTGAAGGAACTGGGCCGTGCAGCCGGCGTCACCATCACCACCTTAGATGACCTCGTTGCCGCCTTCGACCAGCGGTTTGATTTCTTCGCCAGCCTGGGCGGCAAGCTCTCCGACCACGGGTTGAACAGCTTCCACTTCAACAAGGTCGACAAGGCCACGTTGGATGCCATCATGGCCAAGGCGCAAGCCGGCGAGACCCTGACTGCAGCTGAAGTCGACGGCTACACCACTGGCCTGATCGAAGCGCTGATGCGCCTGAACCAGAAGCACAACTGGACCATGCAGTTCCACATCAACGTCATTCGCAACGCCAACCAGCCGATGTTCAACAAGGTCGGCCCGGACACCGGGTTTGACTCCATGGGCGGCCAGCCTGACATTGCCCAGGAAATGATGAAGCTCTACATGGACATGGGCAATGCCGATGCGATCCCGAAGACGATTTTCTACTCCCTGAACCCGAACGACTGGATGGTGCTGGCCTCGGGCATGGGCGACTTTTACGGCGACGGCATCAAGCAAAAGCTGCAGCTCGGCGCCGCCTGGTGGTTCAACGACACCCGTGAAGGCATGCGCGAACAGCTGCGGACCATGGCCCAGCAAAGCCTGCTCGGCAATTTTGTCGGCATGCTGACGGACTCGCGCAGCTTCCTCTCCTATCCGCGCCACGAGTACTTCCGCCGCGTACTTTGCGACTACATTGGCGAACTGGCGGAGCGCGGCCAGGTGCCTGACGACCTCAACATCCTTGGCAAAATGGTCCAGGACATCTCTTACAACAACGCGCATGACTACTTCGGTTTCTTCGACTAAAACAGCTAGGCGTTAAATAAGGCCCAGACTCACCGGGAGTCTGGGCCTTGTTGCGTTATCGCGCCGCTGCATGAATTATGAGAATCCGGTTGACGTTTGATTAACAGAGTCTTAGAATCAGCGTTAATCGAATAATTCGTCCTAAACCGTTGAGGTGGAAGTCAAGATTGTTGTGCACGCCCAGAGAGCGACCAGTGCTGAGAGTGTCGTCGAACGCAGGCAATTAAATGGGCCACTGAGGGACAGACCAAAAGCCAGAGCGTAGGTGCCGCGCACTTAGGACTTCGGCTAACCAATCACGAGCGCTGCGTGCAGAGCACGCAAGCGAGTGATGGTTAGACGTAAGTCCATTGCGGCACCGGAGCTCGACGGCAAGTCAGTCTGTACGAGAGGTATGCGTCAGTTACCAGGAGAGTGTGGGCTCTTCGGCGAGCGGCGCGCTGGATCTTAAAGTCCAGTGCGCAATTAAGGTGGCACCGCGGAATGATCCGTCCTTAATCAGTCCTAGCGACTGGTTTAGGGCGGATTTTTTTATTCAGATTGGAAATTGGGAAAGGACAATTGAGTATGGCAATGAGAAACACGTATCTGCTTGGCGGCGCAACCGCGGCTTCACAGTCCGAAGGTGGGTTCGGCGAAGGCGGAAAAGGCCTTTCGACCCAAGACCTGCGCTATTTGGACCCCACATGGGATCCTGAACAAATCGAGGAAAAGCACCAGCACGATCCTTTTTCTAAGCGCGAGTTTGACGCGGCCCTCAAGGACCCGGGCACAACTTATTACCCGCTGCGACGCGGGGTCGAGTTCTACCACCACTACAAGGAAGACATTTCACTGATGGCCGAGATGGGGCTGCAGATTTTCCGGACGTCGATCAGCTGGTCGCGGATTTTTCCCAACGGCGACGATGACACCCCAAACGAGGCTGGGATTCAGTACTACCATGACGTGTTTGAAGAATGCCAGAAGCATGGGATCAAAGTTCTGGCAACCATGGTCCACTACGACATTCCGGTCCACTTAGTGACTAAGTACGGCGGCTGGAAAAGCCGCCAGATCATTGCGTTCTTCGAGCGGTACGCCACCGTGCTTTACCAGCGCCTAGGCGACGTGGTGGATTACTGGCTGCCGTTTAATGAAATCAACGCGGCCAAATTTTCTCCTTGGGACGGCGCCTGCCTGATCCCTGGCACGGAGTCCAACATGGACCAGGCCATTTTTCAAAGCCTGCATCACCAGTTTCTGTGCAGCGCTCGCGCCGTGCAACTCGGTCGCAAGCTAGTCCCGAACGAACCGGTCGGCGCCATGATTGCCCGGTTCACCACGTACCCCGCCACCTGCAAACCCGAAGACAACATGCAGGCGATTCAAGACGACCAGTACTCGAACTGGTTCTACCTGGACGTGCTGGCCCGCGGCTACTACCCGACCTACATGAAGCGGTACTTCAATCTGCTGAACGTCCACGTTCACCAGGAAGCCGGCGACGCGGCGCTCCTGCGAGACGGCACCGTTGGCTTTGTCGCCTTCTCCTACTACTTCTCCCAGGTATCGACCAATCAGAAGAATTGGGCCAAGACCGCCGGCAACCTAATTATGACGAAAAAGAACCCATACCTGAAGGCTTCGGAATGGGGTTGGCAAATCGATCCCGTCGGTCTGCGCGTGTCCCTGAACCAGCTTTATGACCGCTATCACCTCCCAATCGTTGTCGCTGAAAATGGGTTGGGGGCCCATGATCAGCTCGAGGCCGACGGGTCGGTCCATGACCCTTACCGTATCGCGTACCTCAAGGCGCACTTGGATCAACTCGACCTGGCCGTCGCTGATGGGGTCGACCTGCTCGCCTACACCATGTGGGGCGTCATCGATCTCGTGTCATGCGGCCCGTTGACCATGGATAAACGCTACGGGGTCGTTTACGTGGACCGGGATAACGCCGGACACGGCAGCGACAAGCGGTATAAGAAGGACTCTTTCTACTGGTATCGCGACCGGATCAAGCAGCACTGCCAGCAGACTAAAACGGAGGAATCATGATGGATAATCATACCTTGGCATCTGCAATCGTCGCTGACTTGGGCGGCAAACAAAACATCACCAACTATTTGCACTGCGTGACCCGCTTGCGCTTCAGCCTGGCAGACGGCAGCAAAGCCGACATGGCTGCGATTGGAAAACTTCAGGGCGTCCTGGGGGCAAAGTTTCAAAACAACCAGTATCAGGTCGTGATTGGCCCGAATGTCAGTGAAGTATACGACGCAGTGGTCGACGTGATTGGCGCTGATCAAAAGACCGCGCCGGCGATCGCCTCAGCCGCCGCGCAAAAGCGGAAGCTCTCGGCCAACGTCATTTTCACCGCGATCACGGATATCTTTTCACCAATTCTGCCGGCCTTGGTTGCCGGTGGGATCCTGAAGGGCATTCTAGCCATTGTGGTGACGATTGCCCCAGTCCTGGCAAAGAACTCGACCTACGCGCTGTTTTCACTCATCTCTGACGTGCCCTTTTATTTTCTGCCGTTTCTGCTGGCCGTGTCTTCCGCGCGCAAGTTCAAACTCAATGAATTTCTTGGCCTTTGCATGGCCGGCGCGCTGCTGTACCCGACGTTTACCGCGACCATCGCCAGCGGCAAGTCTGGCCTCAGCTTGTTTGGCCTGACAATCCCGACTTTCACCTACTCGACCTCCGTCTTTCCGGTCATCCTAGGCGTCGGACTGATGGCCATTGTCTATCATTTTATCGACCGCTACGTACCGGAAGTGCTGAAAATGGTCGTCGTGCCGGCGCTGACACTGGCCATCGCCGTGCCCATCGCGATGTGGATTCTTGCACCGCTTGGCGCGTACGGCGGCCAATACCTGGCAACCGGGATCGTTTGGCTGTTTAAGAAGGCCGGCCTGCTCGCCGGGTTCCTGCTCGGTTTCTTCATGCCGCTGATCGTCCTGACCGGCATGCACCAGTCGACCTCCCCGATTCAGATTCAGAACATCGCGACGCTCGGCTACGACTACCTGCTGCCAATCTCCTTTTGCCACAACATGGCCGAAGCCGGCGCGGCGTTTGGCGCAGCCCTGAGAATGAAGGACAAGGAAATGCGCTCAGCCGCGATGTCGACCAGCTTCTCCGCGTTTCTTGGCATTTCCGAACCCGCTTTGTACACCGTCAATGTGGTCAACAAGACGCCGTTTATTTCGGCGATGATTGCCAACGGCATTGGCGGCGCGTTGACCGTCATCTTCAGCGTCAAGTGCTACGCGTTTGTGATGCCTGGCATCACATCGCTGCCAGTTTACGCCAAGGCCGGTAACTTGATGAACATGGTGTGGATCGTCGTCTGCATCGCCGCCACTTTTCTGCTCAGTGCCGTGCTGTCCTTTGCCCTTGGGCACAAGATCAGTCAACACTCCGCGGTCGAGCAGGCTCAGGCGAAAACTGCAGGCCAGACCGCACTGAACGACCAGACCTTGGCAATGCCGGTGGACGGCAATCTGATTCCGTTAAGCCAGGTCCCAGACGCGACCTTTGCTGCTGGCACGATCGGCGCCGGGTTTGCCGTTGAACCAACTGATGGTATCGTGGTGTCGCCCATTGCTGGCAAAATCACCAACATCTTTTCCACCAAACACGCCATCACGATTGAAGGCGAGGGCGGCATTAACGTCCTGATCCACATGGGTATCGACACCGTCGAGCTTAAGGGCGCCCCGTTCACGCTTCACGTGGCGGAAGGCGACACCGTCGCCGCAGGCCAAGCGCTCGCCGACATGGATCTTGACGCCATCAAGGACCACGGCAAAAATGCGGACGTGATCGTCGTCTTCCCTGAGCTGCCGAAAAATGTCACACTCTCTGTCGCCGCGGCGACTGGCCCCAAAAATGCCTCGGCCACGATTGGCGACTTGGTGCTGGCCTAACCAACTTTGCTGATGGTCCTGGGCACCAAAAACGGCCGCCTAAGAGACGGCCGTCAGGGCTTTGATTTTGATTGTTGACCAGATTATTTCCGTTAGTCTCACGCAGACGCTATTCGTTGCTAGATAGCGTCTGTTTTTGACTCTCTTTGGCCCACGCTAATCCTTCAAACTGAACTCCACCGTTTGCGTCTCATCTGAATTCGGACCAATCATCAGTTCAAACTTGCCGGGCTCGATCACATACTTACCCTGTTGGTTGTAAAACCCCAGCCGATCCGCCTTGACTACAAATGACACCATCAACGTTTCGCCAGCAGGCACCAATGCACGTTTGAAATCGATCAAACGCTTGACCGGTTGGACAATTGAAGCCACTTCATCGTGCAAATAAAGTTGAACGGTTTCAGTTCTGTCAATTTCGCTAGTATTCTCGACTGGCACACGAATCGTCACTGATTGAGCTGAACTGATTTGGCTCTGGTCAATCGTCGGCTGGTGATAAGTGACCTTGCCGTACGATAGCCCATATCCAAATGGAAATAACGGGCCAGTTGGCGCGTCTGTGTACCTCGAAACAAACCGACCAACGTGTTGAGAGGTCTTTTCAGGCCGCCCTGTGCTGAGGTGATTATAGTAAATTGGGGCTTGGCCCTCGACCGCCGGCATACTCATTGACAGCCGTCCCGAGGGATTGTAAGCGCCAAAGATAATGTCCGCCAATGCGTGCCCGCCTTCGATACCCGGGAACCACGCCTGGATGACGGCATCAGAATCCGCGAGGACATCAGTCAAGACTAACGGCCGGCCACTGATGATCACCGAAATGATTGGCTTGCCTAACGTCGCGAGCTCGTCAAGCAAGCGTTGCTGGTTATCAGGCAGTCTCAGTTTAGTCCTGGATCCCGCCTCGCCGCTTTGCAGCGTATGCTCGCCACCGGCAAAAATAATAATGTCAGCACGCTTAGCCGCAGCAACTGCACTATCGTGATGCTTCTTCTCAGTGGCCGAATCGGAGATCTGACCGCTTGCTTGATCTTCCGGGCGCCCGGACTCGGCGAAGAAATCAGCATCGCGTATGATATCTGTCCCTTTTTCTACGGTCAACCGACTCGTATCCAGATACTCACTGAGCCCGTGCTTAAAGGTAATTGTATCCTTCGGGTAACCATGAATTGCCCACAAGCCCAACATCTTAGACTCATCCGCATAGGGGCCGATCAGTGCAACCCGCCGATGGCCTGAACGGTTAAGTGGGAGCAAATGCCGCTCATTTTTGAGCAGAACCATCGCCTCCTGGCTGACCTTTCTGGCCAGCTGGCGCTTAGCTGGGGTCAGTAGGTTGGCTTTTTCCAGTGCTTCGGAGGAACCGCGGAACGGATCTTCAAACAGACCCAGCTCATTCTTCAGTGACAGCACACGCCAAACGGCCGCATCAATTTTCTCCTCGCTGAGCCGACCATCCTCGAGCAATGGTTTCAACCCATTAGCATAGCATGGGGACTTCATATCAATGTCGACCCCTGCATCCAATGCCTTATACGCAGCGTCCTGCTCGTTTGCGGCAAAGCCATGCTGGGTCAACTCATAGATTGACGCATAATCGCTGATTACCACGCCCGTAAAGCCCCATTGCTTCCGCAACAGATCATTCAACAGCCACTTATCGGCAGTGGCTGGCACGCCGTTCAGGGTGGTCAACGAGGTCATCACCATTTTCGCGCCAGCTTGAATCGCCGCCTTGTATGATGGCAGATAATTCTGGTAAAGATTACTCATAGACATGTCTGCAGAGTTGTACTCGCGGCCGGCTTCGACCGCGCCGTAGCCCGCAAAATGCTTCACGCATGAGACAATGCCCTTGCCGTCCTTGAGGCCACTTTGAAACCCACCCACCATGGCTTTGGCAAATTGCGCGTTAAGGTATGGATCCTCGCCGGTTGATTCCAAGACCCGGCCCCACCTGGCGTCATGCACCAAGTCAACCATTGGGGCAAAGGCAACTTGTTGGCCGCCAGCATACGCTTCCTCGGCAGCATTCTCATAAGCCCTCTTGATTAACCGAGGATCCCAGGAAGCACCCATCCCCAATGGAATCGGGTAAACCGTCTTGTAGCCATAGACAATGTCCGACATGAACAGCAGCGGAATGGCGTGCCCACCTTTGGCCAAATATGCTTCCTGCAAGCGATGAATCTGCTTTGCACCGGCCACGTTCAGAACCGATCCGGAAAGATCGACCATCCGTTGAGTGATGCCAAGCTTGCGCTGAGGCCCCATTGAGATGTCTGAGGCGTTGTAAAACTCCCCAGATAGCTGAACCAACTGGCCAATTTTTTCTTCGATTGTGAGTGATTTCAATAACTGTCTAAGTTTTGCTTCTTCCAAATTCATTCCTCCATACTTCAGCCACTGAGGCACTTTGCTTGGCTTACTGAACTGCTAACTGCGCTTTGTAGACGCCCGGACCAACCCGCAGCAACATTATTTCGCGGTCAAAGCCGTCACCGCAGCTTGCGCGAAAAGCACCCGGTCCCGTTCCTCGAAGTACCGGGTCTTCCGAATCGTCGCCGCACCACTCAGTTTGATTGCACCAGCAGAATGGCCAATGGAAAACTGGTAGTCGCCCTGGTCGATGACCCATTTCATGTCGTCATTCAAGTAGGCGAGCTGACTCGGTTGCACGGTGAATGCCACCTTCTTCGTCTCCTGTGCCTTAAGCTGCACTCGGACAAAACCGAGAAGCTCAATGTTTGGCCGCACCATTGAAGCGTGGCAATTGCGGCCATACAGTTGAACAATTTCCGTGCCCTTGCGGTGGCCGGTATTGGTGACAGCGCACGAAACATGGATTGTTCCAGCCGAATCTGTCGTCGCTTTAAACTCACCGTAATCAAACGTTGTGTAGGCCAGGCCCTCACCAAAGAAGTACCGCGGCTCATGGGGACAGTCCACATAGCCGTCAAACGCACCGCCGGTCGCCTGGTGATAGCTGGATCCGTTCGGATGATTGTAGTAAAGCGGCAGTTGGCCGGCGGTATAAGCAGTGGTTGCCGGCATTCTGCCGGTCGGCTCACTGTCTCCGAAAATCACACTGGAGATGGCTTCACTGCCGCATTCGGCAGGATTCCATGCTTCCAAAATTGCCTCTGCGTAGGTGTCAGCCGCATCACTGGAGATTGGTCGACCGCCAAAATGCACGATGATCAGCGGCTTATTCAGGTGCGCTGCGGCTTTGATGAAGTCTTCCTGGCACTTGGGCAAATTGATGTCAGTGGCATCGATTCCTTCCCCTTGTGACGCGGAAGAGCCAGTGCCGTACTTACCCCCAACTGTGATGATGGCGACATCACTTTGACGAATCGCATCAAGGGCCTTGGCAAAGTGACTTTCATCATCCCCGACATACGGGAACCCATAGGCATAATTGACTGTCGCACTCGGCACGTCAGCTTCGATTTGTTGCCGCAAAGACATCATCTGCGGCTGCTGGGAACGAGCAAAGGCCTCAACGTCGGGATTTTCCACGTCAACATTGGACCCTGAGTAGTGTTTCTTAGGCCCCGCCGGCGCCTGATCAGTCTTGACATCCTCGACCCCGGCCATCGTATTTTTGACCCCAAAATGTTTTTCGATTGTCGACATGTAGGTATAACCACCAAACATGGTGCGAATCGCGTCGGCGTGCCACCCAATCAGCGCAATCGATTGCTTGTTCTTGCTTAAAGGCAGAATGCCCTTATTTTTGAGCAGGACTAACGACTCGGTGGCAACGCGCCGGCTAGCCGCAATGGCTGCCGGTTGCTTGAAGCTTCGCGCGGCCTCGGTTGGTGCATCTGCGAAGGGATGGTCAAATATTCCCAGCTCAAATTTGAGCGTCAAAACCCGCTTCACAGCGGCAGCAAAGGCGTCATCAAAGTCTTTTTGGCCCTCGTACTGCTTCAGCACCTCTGGTTTGTATGCGTTCATCGAAGGCAGCTCCTGATCGACGCCGGCAAGCAGCGCCCGGTGTGCAGCGTCAGCCAATTGTTCGCCTAAATGATAACGGGTGAAGATTTCACTGATGCCGCTGTAATCGGAGGCAACGATCCCTTTAAAGCCCATCTGCTGGCGCAGCAGATCGGTTAGCAGGTGCCTCGACCCGGTCACCGGCTCGCCATTAATGGCGCTGTAGCAAGGCATAACTCCCTTCAGCTTGCCGAGTGAAATGGCGGCCTGGAACGGCTTTGCATACACTTCATGGAGCAGCCGCTCCGGAATGTTCGCCACAGCCGCATGAATACCACTTTCAGCCGCTTGGTAACCGAGAAAATGCTTTGCAACAGCAGCCGTCCTGCCAGACTTCTGGATTCCCGTCACCACTGCGGCACCCATCTCGCTGGCAAGCGTTGGGTCTTCCCCAAAGGTTTCGCCTTGGCGGCCAAACCGCGCGTCTCGAGAAATGTCTAAGACCGGTGAAAAAGCCAGTGTCGCACCCACACTCGCGGTTTCCTGACCAATTGCCTCGCCCATTTTCTTAGCGGCTGCAGGGTCAAACGTGGCGGCCTGAGCGATGCCAGTAGGAAAGCTGGTGGCACCAGGAAGTTTGACCCCCGTCAGTGTTTCAACGTGAAACAAAGCGGGAATGTGGTGCGGTGAAAGTGCGATGATCTTTTCCTGAATCTCGCGCTGGACCCGGGCAACGTCCTCGATATTTTGCATCTCCTCGCCCACCAGCAAGGAAACCTGGCCTGACCCCTTTGGAAAGTCGCGTTCCAAATCATCGTTCGACCAAGCCGCCTGATTATAGCCGACCAACTGAGCGGCCTTCTCGTCGAAACTAAGGTCATTAAAAAGTTGGTCTACGCGTTGCTTAATCGTCGTGTCAGCATCTGACTTTGCCATTCTCAATTTTTCTCCTTTTTCCATCTCGATTCAAAATCTCATGTGAGTGTGACCTCACATGAGATTGATGAGCTGAATTGGCGCTACTTAGCGTCGGCTGCCGCTTTGTTGGCCTCGGACCGAATCGCCAACTTAACAAACGGGATAAACATCACCACGTCAAAGACGAAGCAGATGATTTGGACCAGCACCGGCATGATGTGACCACCTGAGGCCAGATATGTGTTCAGAAATGGCGGGGTGGTCCACGGCACGGCAATCGCAATGGCCGGGATTGCATGGATCATCTCAAGCCAATAGTAAATTGTCCCGGTGATGGCACTCGCGAACACATACGGAATTAACATGAACGGATTTAGAACGATTGGCAGGCCATAAATCATCGGTTCCCCGATGTTAAAAAGCCCCGGGATAATTTCGATCTTCGCGATTGAAAGATAATGTGGTGACTGCCGCGCCACCAGGAAGATTGCAACACACACAGCGACGGTCGTCAGGCCCATGATGATCTGTAAGGTCTGGCCGATTGGCGCCCCTTTTAAGTTCATCACTGAGGCACCGTGAAGGAGCTGGTTGGTTAGATCATTCTGGTTGATTGTGTTGATCGGCTGGAAGATGGGCGACAGCGCAGCAGGGTGAATCCCAAAAAAGAACACCAAATTCTGCGCGATAATCGTCACAAACGCCCCACCGACAGAAGTCCCAACACCCTGGAGCGGCGCTTGAACTAGTTTGTAAATCAAATCCTGCATGCCTGTAAAGCCAAACGCGCGAATGATGAATTCGATTGCGTTAATGACAATCACACTGATGGCTAGTGGAATCACGGCGGCGAACGCATTCAAAATCGCTGGTGGAACCGAATCCGGCAGTTTAATTGTCAACTTGGTGTCGGACAAGTGAACGTACATGATGGTTGAGAGTAACGCGACAATCATCCCCAGAATCAGGCTAGTGGCGCCAAACGAATCCTGCGTCCAGACGCTGCCAAGTTTGCCTGCAGCACTTTGCGGGAAAACCAGGAAACTACCGAGCAGGGCGATAATGGCAGCAACGAGTGGATCAGCGTGCTGATACTTATTGTCCTTCTTCCCCGCTTCAATATAGTTCTGAGTCAGCATGTAGGCGATGGTCAGTGTGACCACGATTGAAATCAAGTTATTGCAAACGTTAGTGATTGCATTAGGAAATGCCGTCCAGTGTTTCCCGAACACAAAGACCAGAAACTTCTGAAAAGGATCTTGATCCAGTGGCAATTCCGTATTCAGTAAGTTAATGCGAAAATTCTGAAGCAAAAGCCCAACCGACCCAACTAAGCTCATTGGCATTGCCATGATGAACCCGTCGCGGATCGCGGCTAAATGCTTTTGGTTGCTGATTTTACTGACTACCGGTAAAATCTTCTCGCCAATTTTTTCCAACTTCACGATCTTCACTCCTTCTCTAATGATTACTGTAACTGTTATTCAATGGGATTTGAGCAAAACGATCAGTACAGGTGAGTCTTAATTTTGAGCAGCTGAGGCGTCGCCCCGACTTGAATTCTGACTCTCTCGTCGCCGTTCAGGATTCGACCAGCATGCCATTGACCATCCTGCCAGGTGCCTTCTTCGAGGCTGATCAACCCAACGTTCCGATTGGGCTCAAGGGCAGACAGATTCACGCTAATGTTGAGACCAAACAGCAGAAACTCATTTTCGGAGAGCTCAAGAATGAACCCCGCAGAAGGCGATACGTTTCCCTCCTGCTTGACAAAATGAACCGCCGCCTCACAACTAGCCAGTTTGATTCTCCGGCCCCGGTCGGCCGCCTGGCTGATCAGAAATGAATGCATTTGCGGCTGCTGGCGCTTTTGAACAATCAGTGGCAGCATCCCTGCCAAAAGCGCATAAGCTTTGGCCAGTACTGATCCCGTCTTAGACCAATCAAACGCGTCTGCGTCAATGGCAACTGCTTTCAACAGATGAGCGTCCAGTGTCACATCCTGGTTAAAGAAATCCTCTGCGCCAAATGGCGAGAACAATAAGAGGTTATAATGACTAATTGCATAGATGAGGTTCGAAACTGTTCGCAGATCCTGCCTGGTTTCGGGAACGAGCAATGCTTGTTGCGGCGCCGCATAAGCATCACTCACCTCTTCAAAATTCGGCACATAAAGATCTGGGGCCACTAAGTCGACTGCCGTTGCCACTTTCTGCCAAAGAGGCAACATTTTTACTGTCGGCCCACCGGTTGGATAAGCCCCTGGGCGACCGAGCGGCTTCTCCAGCCATGCGTTCACATACATCGGCAGGGCATACTGCGCTTTACCGGCGGCGGCAATCGTTTGCAGCGCCGAGGCATACAGAAATGCCATATAGTACTCGCCGGCTTGCGGGCCAAACTGGCTTTGCCAAGTTGCTGCTGGCGCGGCGCCAAACACGTCAGGCAACGGTCGGTTTAGCGCCGGGCCCTTGGCCACCGAGTAGTCGAAATCTGCGTCTAGCAGCCCGACCTCGTTTTCAACCTGCACCATGATCACGGTCGACTGCTGGGTATCCGTCTTCTTAATGAAGGCCATCAGGTGACCGAATGCCTTTGCGTCCAAGTCAACTGCAGTTTGATCAGCCGGGGAAATCGAGTACAAATGCTGGCCGTCTCTTTTTTGCGCATAACGAACGGTGGAATCTTCTTTCAGCCATCCCGGAACATAAGACGAAAGGCCATTCTTCCACAGTCCGAACCAGAGTAATACCAGTTTTACTTGATGCTCCCGCGCTTCTGAAATCAGGTCCTGAACCGAGGAAAAATCGAACCGGTCTGGCTTGGGCTCAATCATCTCCCAATAGACCGGCACCAGGAGCGTATTAATGTTCAGTGGCAGGACTCTGGGCCATACCTGAGTGTTCATATACGCTGTGCTGCTGGCACTGGAATTGTGGCATTCCGCTGCCAACCCGATAAATGGTTTATCGTCAACCATGAGCACAGTCTGGCCATCATTGTCTTGCAAATGTGGAATGGTCATCAAAAAGCCTCCCTTGCAACCAACTGCTGAACGATATAGGAAGAAAGCACGATCTCCAATACTTTTTCATTTTGAACTACCGCCTTGCCGTCAGCGCTTCGTCGAGGCCTCGAAGATGTTAACTGAAACGCAGCATTCGGATGATCAGACACTGCCCTAAGCTGTGGCGCTCACGGGCATCCAGGTCCGTTTTTCTCCTACAAGAGCTATCATAGGTCAAATGTAGGGGCTTTCATTTTCGTATCAGAGTGGTATATTCAGTCTAAAGGCTAGTATTCACAAACATGAAAAAATTTTCAAAGGGGCAAGCAAATGACGTTACAGGAAAGCATGCTTCAAGTCTTACAGACGAATACGATCAACTCGACTCCTTGGATGTTGGCCGATTGCATCCTGCGCTTGGGCCCTCGACTGGCCAAAATGTCCATCACCGAGCTGGCGCATCAGTGCAACGTCTCTGAACCAACGGTGAGTCGCTTTGTCGTTGCCGCGGGGTTTCGAAACTACACCGACATGCGAGACAGTGCCAAAAAAGAAAGATTAGCGCTCAAATCCTCTGGCTTTCACATCTCGGAGACAAAATTAAACTTGATCAAAAATGAGCCAAAAGAATACCTCAGATTTTTTGGCCGCGAGCTTGATCGCACCATGTCCGAGTTCATCGCAAATGCTGACATTGCACTGTTCGATCAGCTCGCACAGGCCATTCATCGGGCACCGCGAGTCTTTATCTTCTGCTTCTCCACCTCAAGATTGATTGCAAATGTGATTCAGACCGACCTGGCAAGATACGGAAAAGTGCTCTACGTTCCCAGCACTAGTGATGAGCAGGTGGTTGAAGCTAAACAACTTAGGCATGGTGATCTCGCAATCGTGATTTCAACTTATGGCTACTTCATCAGCAAGTCTTCAGCCACCATCGACCTGATTGCCAATTCACCTGCCGACACTGCCCTTTTCACCCAAAATCCGGGGATTCCAGAAGCATACCTGTTCAAATCAGTGTACCCAGTCACCAAGACAAATAATCCCATCACCGGCAGCTATATCATGCTTCTCGCCGCGGAGTTTCTTGGCCGGCGGTACGCAGAGACCATTGGGGACATGCGCTAGCGGCAGGTCGGAAGCCTTTTCCAGTCTCTTTCCCCTTTAGTCAAAACGCGCAGTGCCAGACCATAATGAAAAGCAGACGTCTCGTTAAAGACGACTGCTTTTCATTTGCTGAGAACTGGTTCTTTATTGATCGTCTGGCAGAATACGCCGCTACGGTTCCAACTCAAATTCCATGCGGGTCGGCGTGTGATCCGAGTATTTAAAGCCGGTATCGACGATTTTCACCGACTTAGCCTTCACATTTGGCGACAGAATGAAGCCATCGATCAGCGTGACGAAGCTCTTGCCCGGTTCCCATGGCTTGTCGAGCGCACGCACCGACGGCTGGGCCGCCTTGGCCAAGCCCATGGTCGGCACGTGGAAGCCTGCCGGCAGCTGATCGTACGGGAACAGGTGGGTCCAGGTCTCGTCCTGCGGCTTGGTGTGGAAAATGGCCGCGGAGTCTTTGAGCAGCCGGTGATTGTAATCCCCGCCGACAATCACGTAATCGCCCTTTTGGTAGGCCTGATTGATGTACTTGAACAGCTTGGCAAACTGTGCCTGCTGAATCGACCGGTCCTTGGTGAACGCCGACATGTGGATGTTGACCAGCTGCAGGTGCTTGCCGTTGCTGGTCGGGGCCTGCGTCACGGTGAAGGCGCGGTCGAGGTCGGTGAACTTGGTCGGGTTAGTCGCGATCGGCAGCGAGTACCGCCGGGCGCCGGTCACCTTGAACTTAGTCAGCGTCACCAGCCCGGACTTGGCGGCACCGATTGGCTGGTTAAATGGGTAAAAGAGGTACGGCGAGTCGTAGTTTTGCCCGTAAACACTGCTGTACTGCTGACCAAATGCGCGGCGCAGACCCGCCACTTCGTCGACGTGCTGCGAGCGGTCACCGTCCTGATCCACTTCCTGAAAAAAGGCGAAGTCCGGATCGCCTTGGCGCGTCGTCTTGATCACGCCGGCCAGTGAGTCCTGGACGGCCTTCTTGCTATAGGCGCGCGAGTACTTGCCCCCGTCCATGAAAAACGAATAGCTTGGCGGGTACGAATCGTAGCCAATGTTGTAGGACTGGGCACGGTAGGTCTTGCCCACCTGGACTGCGCCGGCCTGGTTGTGCTGCGGCCGCAACTTCAGGTTGTCCGGCAGGCGGTAATAGGCCGCGTACAGGTACGCAATGTAGCCGCCTAGAACAACGACCACGGCCCCAAGCAGGCCCCCAATAATTTTCAGTGCGCGATGTTTTTTCACTTCAATGGTCTCCCCTTTTTTGTGAACACGCTTCATCGTACCACGACCACCCCCTTTTTCCACCAAATAAAGCGACCCCAAGCGCGTTACAGAACCCAACTGGCGTGTTATTCTCAAGGTAAGAATTGGGGGTTTTAGTATGACCATCACCATCGGCAGCGGCGCCACTCGCCGCGAGCTATCCGACCAGGACGCGATCAAACTCACGTCGGGCCAGGACTTTTGGAGCAGCGAAAACGTCGCCGGCATCCCCGCCATTCGCATGAGCGACGGGCCGCACGGGCTGCGCTACCAAGCCCAGGCGTCCGACCACCTGGGCATCAACGAGGCCGTCCCCGCGACCGCATTTCCCACCGCCAGCGCGTCGGCCTCCAGCTGGGATCCGCGCCTGCTGGTCAAAATGGGCGCGGCAATCGGCGAAGAAGCGCGGTCGATGAACGTCGACGTCGTGCTCGGCCCAGGCGTCAACATCAAGCGCAACCCGCTGGGCGGACGCAATTTTGAATTCTTTTCAGAGGATCCGCTGCTGACCGGTGCGCTGGCCACCGCGTGGATCAACGGCCTGCAGTCAAAAGGCGTCGGCGCCTCCCTCAAACATTTTGCCGGCAACAGCCAGGAAACTGACCGGCTGCGCTCGGATTCGCTGATCGACGCCACCGCCTTGCACGAGCTGTACCTCGAGGCGTTTCGCCTGGCCGTCACCCAGAGCCAGCCGGAAACCGTGATGATCGCCTACAACCTGCTGAACGGCACGTACATGAGCGACCACGAGTACCTGCTCAACACCGTGCTGCGCGGCCAATGGGGCTTCAAGGGCGCCGTGGTGTCCGACTGGGGGGCGCTGAACGACAAGGTCAAAAGCCTCAACGCCGGCACCGACCTGGAAATGCCAAGCTCCGGCCACCTGTTCGACAAGCCGGCCCTGGCCGCGCTGAAAACCGGCCAGCTGGACCGCGCCCGCCTCACCCGGGCCGTGGCGAACATTGCCGCCATTGCCGACCGCAAGCGCCCAGCTTTTACCGGCGACCGCGACGCCTTGCTGCAGTCGCATGTCGCCCTTGCCCAGAACATCGAGGAAAACTCGGCCGTCCTGATGAAAAATGACGGCACCCTGCCGCTGCAACCGGGCCGCAAGCTGGCCGTGATCGGCGCCTTGGCCGACCAGACGCGCATTCAAGGCGCGGGTTCGTCGCACATCACCACGCCGCAAAGCATTTCCATCTTGGCAGGGCTCAAGGCGGCCGGGCATGAGTTCGCCTATGTGGCTGGCTATACGCTGGACGGCCAGGCCGACCCGGCGCTGGTCAAAGCGGCCGTAGCCACCGCGAAAAAGGCCGAAGATGTGATTGTCGTGCTGGGGCTGCCGGCCACCGCCGAGGCGACCGGACATCCATGGCGCTGCCGGCCGACCAAGTCGCGCTGCTGCACGCCGTGGCGCAGGCCAACCCGAATGTCGTGGTCCTGCTGGTGGCGGGCTCCGTGGTCGCCACCGACTGGGCGAAGGACGCCAAGGCCGTGCTCAACTTGTTCCTCGGTGGTGAAGCCGTCGGGGCCGCCGCGGAACGCCTGCTGTTCGGCGCGGTGTCGCCCTCTGGCAAACTGACCGAGACTTACCCGCTCCGCTACGAAGACGTGCCGTCCAGCACGTTGTACGGGCACGACCCGTTATCGGTCCCGTACGCCGAGAGTCTGTACGTCGGCTATCGTTACTACGACAAGGCCAAGCAGGACGTCGCCTTCCCGTTCGGCTTCGGGATGAGCTACACCACCTTCGCCATGAGCAACGCGCGCCTGAACGCCGATCACCTTGGTAAAACTGATCAGGCACTGACCGTCACCGTTGACGTGAAAAACACCGGGAGCCTGCGCGGCGCCGAAGTTGTTCAGGCCTACGTCAGCGAGGACGACCAGGACCAGCTGGTCCCTAAACAGGCGCTGGCGGCGTTTCAAAAAGTCTGGCTTGACCCGGGCGAGCAGCAGACCGTGACGCTGACGCTGCCCAAGCGCGCTTTTTCACGCTGGAACGAGCAGCATCAGCAGTTCACCCTGGCCGGTGGCGCGTGGCACGTGTGCGTCGGCAACAGCAGCCGCAACATGATCACGCGCCTGCCGCTGACGGTGGAAGCACCAGCCTTTCGCATCGAAGCGCCAGCCTGGTACCGTCAGCCCACCGGCCTGCCAACTGTTAAAGACTTCACCGCACTCAGCGGCCTGACCCCGGCGCCGGCGCGCAGCCCGCAGCCCGGCGATTTCACCCGGCTCAGCGTGCCGCGCGACTTGGCCAAGTACTCCGTGGTGGCGCGCATTGTCGCCACCGCCGTCATCGCGAACATGCAGAAAAACGACGGCACGCCGAAGAACTCGCCGGAAGGGCAGTTCCTGGCCACCATCGTCTGGGACACGCCGCTGGTGCGCCTCGCGCAGCAAAGCGGCGGCAGCCTCAAGCTGTGGATGGTCGACGCGCTGGTCGCCTTGGCCAATCACGGCAAAAAAGCTCCTCAGCGCTAACCCACTTTTCAGCCGCCAACCGTTAAAACAGGAGGGATCACCATGAGCGCAGTCAACATTCATCGCCACCAAGCGCCGGCGTGGTTTGAAGCCGCCGACTTTGGCATTTTCATCCACTGGGGCCTTTACAGCGTGCCGGCGTTCGCGCCAGCCCCGGTGACCGGTCCAGGCAAGCACCCGACCCTGTACGAGCAGTTCAAACACCAGCCCTACGCCGAGTGGTACGGCAACTCGATGCTGTTTCCGACCGGCCCGACCGGCCAGTACCACCGCGCGCACTACGGCAACGCGCCGTACTCGGACTTTGCGGCCACTTTTCGCGAAAAGGCCCGCAACGTGGACGTTGAGGCCTGGGCCGATGCGTTCGCCGCGGCGCATGCCAAGTACGTCGTGGTCGTCACTAAGCACCACGACGGGTTTGTGATGTACGACACGCAGGTGGAAAATCCGCGGCGGCCCGGCTACCACCTCGATTTTGACTTCGTCGGCCAGCTCGCCAAGGCCGTTCGCGCCCGCGGCATGCGCTTTGGCGTGTACTACTCCAGCCTGCTCGACTGGACCTTCAAGCACGACCGCATTCAAAGTGCCGCGACCTTGCTGCTGGGCTCCGACCACTCCAAGCAGTACCGCGATTACGTCTGGGCCCAGTGGCACGAGCTGATCGACCGCTACCACCCCGACATTTTGTGGAGCGACATCGGCTACCCGGAGGACGCGCGCCTGCCGCAGCTGTTTCGCGACTATTACGCGGCGGTGCCCGAGGGCATGGTGGACGACCGCTGGAGCGACTACCCAAGCTGGATGCGCCACAAGGCCTTGTACCCGCTGTTTAACGCGGGCGGCGCCTACGTGAACTGGCGCCAGGAAAAAACGAACAAGACCGCGGCGCCGCAGTACTACGATTACCGCACGCTGGAATACCACACCGTGTGGACAGGCGCGCCGGATTACTACGAGATCACGCGCGGCATGGACTACTCCTTCGGCTACAACCGCGCCGCCCGCCCAAGCGACTTCATCACCGCCAAGCAGGTACGCGAGATGATCGCGGCTGCCCGCCCGCAGCGCGGCCGCCTGCTGCTGAATGTCGGGCCGAAAGCCGATGGCACGTTGCCGGCGCCGCAGACCAAGGTCCTGCGCGATTTGGCCAGCAAGGCGCTGTAAATTCAATATGTTCTGACTGACCGTCGCGCGAATCGTGACGGTTTTTGCGTGCACCAAAAAAGTGCGACCGCCCGGGTCACACTTTTCGTTAGCTCACCTTAGTACTTGTTTTTCATCTGCTTCTGGGCCGTTGCCCGGTCCAGTTCACCGGCGTTGACCTTCGCCATCAGCTGGACGTCGTGGTCGTTAAGCTTATAGAAGGACAGAGCAATCGAAGCCAGCACGGCGCCAATTGCCGGCACCAGCGCAGTGACTGCCCAGAGGCCGCTCAAAGCGCTGGCGCTTTGGGTCACATTTTCGGCCTCCAGCGCGGCAAATGAGCTGGCCGTGATGGCCTTCCAGCCAAACCAGCTCAGCACCGCCAGGCCCAGCGGCGCGTTCATCGAGGACAGCTTCGCGGCAAACGACTGCACGGCAAACGCGATGCCACGCGCGTCGATGTGCGTTTTGAACTCGCCGTACTCCACGATATCGGGCGTGAAGGTCAGGCCCAAAACGCCGATCAGGCCGATTGGAATCGCCCGCAGGACCACCATGATCAGATAGAGCGTCTTATTGTGGTAGCCGACAAAGTACATCGCAAACGCCAGCACTGCCAGCGCAATCATGCTGTAGTAAAACAGCTTGAACTTATCGATACGCTTGAGGATGCGGCCCATGAACGGCGAGAAGATAATGGTCGGGATGGCGACCAGCACTGTCGTCAGCGTGGCAAACAGCGCCGTGCCAAACAGGCAATAGGCCGTGAACAGACTCACCACCTGATCGGTTTGGGTCAGCCCCCAGAACAGGTAGCCCAGGTAATAAATGCCAAGAAACTTGTTGGTGCGCAGGTAGTGAATGATGTCTTTTAAGTGGTAATGGCTCTCCGAACCCGCTTTTGGCTTAATGCGCTCCTTACCGAACACTGACACCGGGAACATCAGTACCAGCGTCATGACGGCGATAATAGCGACCATCTGGGGAAAAGTCATGCCCACCCGCTCGGACACCAGCACCGGCCCGATCACCGTGACCAGAAAGCTGCCGGCCAGTGCGAACAACCGCGCCATTGAGAGCAGCGAATTGCGCTCGTTGACCTGCGTGGTCATGCTGGTGACCATGGCGTAAATTGGCACGTCGCTCATGGTGTAGCTCGTGTCCCAAATGATATAGGCGATGACGAACCACACCAGCTTCATGGTCGGCGTCAGCCCACTGGGAATCAGGAACAATATCAGCGTCGTGAGCGGCACCGTGAAGCTCGCCAGCCGCAACCACGGAATCGCCTTGTTGCCAGAGCGCCAGTGCACCTTGTCGTACAGCACCCCGAACAGCGCATCCGCAAAGACGTCCCACAGTTTAGCAATGAACATCGCCGTGGCCACCGCCCCGACGTTGACCCCGTTCATCATCAGATAAGTCGTGGAAAAGGCTGTCAGGGTCATGTACCCCATGGCCTGCCCGGTAAAATAAAGCCAATACGTGATGCGTTCCCGCGGCCGCGTCTCCCTTTTAGGCGTGGGCGCCTGCGTTGAGGTGTTCTCAGTCATGAGCGGCTTCCTTTCCCGGCCCCACATGCGGCCGTTGACCTTTTCAACTAATTACAGTTGTCCACGATGATTATACGTTATTTTTCAAAATTCTACCTGTGTCAGCTCGAAAAAGCCGAATCGCACACCGGTCAGCAAAGTGACGAGTTGCGCCCGTCGCGCGGACATTCTCCGGAGGCACAAAAAACGGTCCCCGTGTAAGGGACCGTTTCTCTGCAACGCTGTGGCAAAAAACGCCTATATCCAGTTAGTTGCGCCGACGCTTGCGTTCCGTGCCAACTGCCAGAAGTGCACTCATCGCACTGATCAAAAGACCCGCAGCACCCAACGGACTGACCTTGTCGCCAGTCTTTGGAAGCGTCTTGCCTTTGGCCGTGTTAGTCGTGCCTGAAGCATTTGCCAGTTTGCTTGGCTTGGTGCCCGTCGTTGACGTATCAACTGTGGTGACCGTCGAAGGTGTTTGATTCTTCGTGCCGGTCGGGTTGGCATTATCGCCAGGATTGGTGTTACCACCTGGGTTCGTATTGCCGCCTGGGTTCGTGTTGCCGCCTGGGTTCGTATTACCACCTGGGTTAGTGTCGCCACCAGGATTGGTGTTGCCACCTGGGTTAGTGTTGCCACCTGGGTTCGTATTGCCGCCAGGATTTGTGTTACCGCCAGGATTGGTGTTGCCGCCTGGGTTCGTATTACCACCTGGGTTCGTGTCGCCACCAGGATTGGTATTGCCACCAGGATTGGTGTTGCCGCCTGGGTTCGTATTACCACCTGGGTTCGTGTCGCCACCAGGATTGGTATTGCCACCAGGATTGGTGTTGCCGCCTGGGTTCGTGTTGCCACCCGGGTTCGTGTTGCCACCCGGGTTCGTGTTACCGCCTGGGTTCGTGTTACCGCCTGGGTTCGTGTTACCGCCTGGGTTCGTGTTGCCGCCAGGATTGGTGTTACCGCCTGGGTTCGTGTTACCGCCAGGATTGGTGTTGCCGCCTGGGTTCGTATCACCACCGGGATTGGTATTGCCGCCAGGATTGGTGTTGCCACCTGGGTTCGTGTTGCCACCTGGGTTAGTGTTACCGCCTGGATTAGTATTGCCACCAGGATTGGTGTTGCCACCTGGGTTAGTGTTACCGCCAGGATTGGTGTTGCCACCTGGGTTAGTATCGCCACCGGGATTGGTGTTACCACCTGGGTTAGTTGTCCCACCAGGCAAAGTGCCGCCGTGATTGTACGGATATACGTAAATGACCAGACCGTCAGCTGATGGCGTTAGCGTGTAAGAAAGCTGTGTGCCCTCCGGATTATCCTTCGTCGGCTTGTAGTTGCCAGGCAGATTGTCAGGAACATGCACTGTGTAGATACCTGTGTCGCCGATGTGACCCGTAATCATTTCCGTTCCGACGAGCCGTTGCGGTTGTTTGAAACCAGGTTTGGCAACGTAGGAGACCTGCAGTTCATCAGCATCGGCAGTATAGTTCACATTCACTGTTTCGTTTACCGGCGACCCAGAGACCAGCGTCAACTTCGGTGTTTCTTTGGCCACCGTGGTCTTGTCAGGTGTATAGCCATCCAGGTTCGGTGTTGCCACTTCACCATAGTCTGCAGAAGGTGTGGCTGACGTGATCTCGCCAGTCACGTCATCTGTCGTCATCGTCCAGTTGACGGTCTGAACAACTGATTCAGGAGCACCATCTGTCTTTCCATTGACCGTGTAGTTGATGGTCCGAGTCGTCGTAGTCGTATCCGTTGTCGTCAG
>NZ_AYZJ01000076.1:1678-8202 GCF_001436615.1 Lacticaseibacillus camelliae DSM 22697 = JCM 13995 | reverse complement strand
CCCGCCCATTTTCTGATTTTTGATGAATATGTCGCCTTTATGGATATGCTTGGCCGTGATGCCATGCAAGTCATGTCCAAGCTCAAACAGATTGTCATGCTTGGCCGTCAAGCTGGCTTCTTTCTCGTGTTGGCCTGCCAACGCCCTGACGCAAAGTATTTGGGCGACGGGATAAGAGATCAGTTCATGTTCCGGGTCGCTCTTGGGCGCATGAGTGAGCTGGGCTATTCCATGATGTTCGGCGAAACCAACAAGGACTTCTTCCAAAAACCAATCAAGGGACGCGGCTATGTTGACACTGGCGGTAGCGTGATCTCTGAATTTTACACACCACTAGTACCGCGCGGCTATGATTTCCTCACCGAAATTGGTGCCGTAGCCAATACCGTTCCTGCAACCCCAACAGAACAGGAGATGCTAAATGAACACTGATGTCAAAATCGAAAACAGATCGCAATTCCTCAACGACTTTCACGAAAACGTACCTTTCCAGTCTGGCGAAGACGCGGAAGACCAACTCGAATGGATGGCAATGCACGCCCACGAGTACCCGGATTCACGAATCTGGATGGGCGCTCCCGGCGGACTGACCGCTGATCGCTTTCCGAAACGCTTTTGGTTCAATGTTACCACTGGCGACGACGGTGGCTTGATCATGACTTACACCAACGTCGCAGATGAAGGTGATGAAGAATGATTACACCACAATTTAGAAACAAGATGCAATTTACAGAAGACTACGCCAATACAATCAAAGCTGGGACAATGAGTGACGCCGAAGACGCCTTGATGGAGCTTTGCGATTACATCGAGCCGTGGGAAGACGGTGATCACTGGCTAGAGCTTACCGCTGACCGCACCGTATCAGGCAAACCCGTGTACTTCTGGTTCACGGCTGATATTTCTGGCGACGGCATGGTTCTCACCTACCATGACTTGGCGCACCACTACTGATTATATCTCAAATGGGAAAAATTAAGCTGCGTCGTTTTGAGAAACTGTGATACTAAAATGCGTAAAAATCGGATTTTGTTGAATTTCGTCAACCGACGTGATATGATTCTAATATCAAATACGAAAGGTCGGTTTGCAATGAAACCAAACCCAACTATCCTCCACGCAGCAGTCGATGTCATGTCTACGACCGCTCGCGATGTACGCCCTGACTTTGATGCCTCGATTGCTTCCGTAAATCATACTGGTTTATCCCAAGCTGTTTGGGCTCGTCGTGGTCAACAGACTACTGACAAGTTTCCAGAAAATGATAATATAAAAATTCGTCACGTTCAACGTGGCGGCTTTTGGCAGTTTGAAGCAGTTGTCGATGTACAACAACGCGAAGTCTTCCTATTGATGACGCATGACAACTTAAAGGCACTGCAAAAAAGATTTAAAGCCAACGGGTATTGCCACCACTACTTATTCAGCCTACTTCGCCTAAATCCCGAAGCGAAAAGTGAGCAACAATCACTTTTCCAACTTGACGAAGATGAAGAAGCAGCACGAGAAAAAGACTGTGACAATATCTTAGGTGAATTCGCTGGTGAAATCGATCGCGTATATGTCGTAGCATTCGATTATGCTGAATCATTACCGACTGGTGGCGCTGTTTATCTGCTTGACCAAAACGGCTCGACGATTGAAAGCATGGACATCAGCGACATGCTTGTTGATCAAGAAGAAACAACTGAAGAAGATTCGCTGGGAACTGATCCTGTTAAACGTCCTAGCGAGTCGACCCCGTTGGTCAAGCTTAAAATCAAAAAGGCATAATGCCTACAATTAACTATTAGTGAGGATGTTGCAAAATGGGCTTTGAATTGAATGGTGACCGTCTTCGGGAAGCTCGGCGCTATCGTAGGCTAACCATTACAAGCCTTTCCGAAAAAGCCGGCGTTTCAAAACAGATGGTCTCTCGATATGAAAGAGGAACTGCTCAGCCGGGGCTTGAAGTTTTTCAGAAAATCGTCAGGGAGCTTCAATTCCCAGTTGATTTTTTTACTGGTACCAACAAATTTGAATATAAAGATGAAGGAACCTACTTTAGAAGCCGCTTGACTTCCACCCAGTCTGAAAAAATGCCAAGTGAAACGTACAAAAAAGCAACCGGCCTTGTACGGAACATGTTCAGTGAATATGTCGAGTTTCCTTCGCTATTTCAGGAGGACATCACATCAAAGTCCCCCAAGGCTGCTGCTATCCAGCTTCGTCAGTCTTGGGAGCTTGGAGATGATCCAATCAAAAATGTACTTCGACTTCTAGAAAGTCATGGTATTTTGGTAGCACTCGTGAATTCTGGTTCTGAAAAAATTGACGCCCATAGCGGCTATGTCGATGTCAACCAACACCGCTATTACGTCGTACTCGTAGATGCTAACAGCACAACCTTCTTTCGTCAGCAATTTAGCCTTGCACATGAATTGGGACATTTTATCCTTCATTCAGATAGTGTGGAGCCACAAACTCTTGATACTCAAGAATATCGTCAAATGGAAAAAGAAGCTGACGAATTTGCTTCAGAATTTTTGTTACCCGCACAAGCATTTGAGAAATCTATTAGTGGCAATCTAATGGATCTTGATGAATATATTCGCCTTAAGATGAAATGGTACGTAGCTGCCGGTGCAATGGTGCACCGTGCTCGCTCGCTCCGCTTAATCAATGCCGATCAGTATCTTCGCCTTCAAAAACGCATCAGTGCCCGCGGCTGGCGAAAGAAAGAGAAACTTGATGGTATCGTAGAGCCCTCAAAGCCGCAACTCTTACATCAGTCTCTCGACTTATTGGAAAGCGCAAACGTTTTACAAGCACGAGAATTGCCGGGAATACTCAACAGTGAGTACGGGGTGGCTTTCCCAACGGAAATACTTGCACAGGTCATCGGAGTTCCGATCAGCCGATTCAAGGCCGATATTGTGCAACTAAAACCACTGGCCTAAAAGGGCCTGCCGCCACGCGCGGCGGGCAGCGCGAAAGCCGCAAGCGTGAGTGGCAGCGGTCGGCGCCAGCCGACCGCTTACCCCCAGTACTCTAACAGGGGGGTATTAAATACAACGTCTGTGCCTGAACACAAGGTAGAAAGCCTGATATGACAGGTTTAAATTGAATAGTTATAAAATGATGGATTGCACCCCGCATCCATCTTTTTTTGTTCAAAAATCAAAGGAGGCTAAATGTGTTTTCTTGGCATGAACAAGTTAAGCTACATCGAAAACAATTACGACTGACGCAAGCTCAAGTCGCCCGGCGCTTAGGTGTCACACGGATGCATTACGTCCAAGTGGAAAACGGTAAGACTAACCCTAGTTCGTCTCTACAAATGGAAATCGACCGGCTGCTCAAGAATTGGAACGATGAACCAGAACTGACGCTGATGTTTGACTACATGCGGATACGGTTTCCCACACATGACGCCAAGGCCGTGATCACCAAGATTCTCGGGCTGACCCCAGAACACCTCATATTTGAGGAACACGGCTTCTACGGTTATTCGGCCATGTATATTTTCTCCAACATTCAGGTCATGGTGGCACCGGTTGGCTCCAACCTCGGCACATTGGTTGAGATGAAAGGTCAAGGCTGCCGAGAGTTTGAAGGCATTCTACTTAGCCGCGGTGAGAACTGGTACGACTACTTTCTTCGGGTCGATGAAGCTGGCGGCATCTTCAAGCGGGTTGATATTGCGATTAACGACAAGGTTGGCCTGCTAAACATTCCAGAGCTGGTCGATAAGTGCCTGAACAACGAGTGCATTTCCGTCATGCGGTCGTTTCAAGGGCTGCAATCAGGCAAGCTCGTGGATCTCGACGAGGCTGGCCGAGGCAATACCCTTTACGTCGGCACGATGAAAAGCGACGTGTATTTCTGCATATACGAAAAAGCCGCTGAACAAGCTGCCAAGCATGGCATCTCGATTGCTGACACGCCGATCATCAACCGATTTGAGATTCGATTGAAGAACGAGCGGGCGATTAAAGCGATTGAGAATATGCTGATTACCCGCGACGCTGAAAAGGTTGCGTTCGGTATCATCACCCGCTATATGCGCTTCGTGGATGAAGTCCCGGACAAAAGCCGCCTCAAGTGGCCGCTCAACGAACGTTGGGCATACTTCATTGGTAAAGGTCGTCAGCCGATCCGCCTAACTACTGACCCACAACCCTTTGACCTGAACAAGACCAAAGCGTGGCTCCAAAAGCAAGTCATGCCCACGCTCAAGGTTATCAAGGAAATTGACAACTACTTCGGCACTACTGACTTACAGCTCATGATCAAGGACGCCGAACTAACCGACAAGCACCTCAAGCTGATTGAGCAGCAGACTGTCGGTAGCGAAGAACTAGGAGGTGACATGTTTGGTCAATGACGTGCTTGCTTCTCACCCGCTGCGAGGCAAGGCATTCAAAGACTGCGTGCTGAACGTCTACGTCTACAAGGCCGTGCTAGTCGGCGTCGTTGAACACAAGAAGTACCGCCGTATCTGCGACATGAATAGTTTTGGCTTCACGGCACAAAACTACATCACTTGGCGGCACCAGCAACAAGAACACCCAGCGGCATTGATTGGCCGTGATGGTCGCGCTTTGAACTACGGTGAACTGCGCCGACTGCTTTATCAAACAGCCGAAGAATCAGGCTGGCCGGTCTTCGCTGCACCAGTGGAAGACCTATTTTTCGATTAACAGACTTGGTCGCGATTGACCGCGCCAAAACAATCGCAATTCAAAAAGGAGTGATGGTCACAAATTCAACTAAAGGAGTATCAACGCAATCGAACTAGACGTCATCTACAATCGCGATTGTCTGGAAGGTATGGCGGACTTACCAACAGCCTCTATCGACATGATCCTGTGCGACTTACCGTATGGCACCACAGCAAACGCTTGGGACAAGGTGATTCCGTTTGCCCACCTCTGGGGTCAATACGAACGGCTCATTAAACCTCAAGGCGCGATCGTACTCACCGCAACCGAACGGTTCTCTGCGGACTTAGTACAATCAAATCCGGCCTTGTACCGCTACAAGTGGGTCTGGATCAAGAATACTGTCACCAACTTCGTTAATGCCAAGAACCGTCCGCTATCCCGGTTCGAGGAGATTCTCGTCTTCTCAAAATCGGGCACAGCTAACTTTGGTAACTCCCCTGATACCAAAGGAATGAATTATTTTCCTCAAGGACTACTCCCCTATAACAAAACCGTCAACTCACGCAAGTATGAGAGGGCCAACCAGCTGCACCCGTGGAACGCACCTGATAGCTACACGCAAGAGTGGACGAACTACCCGTCTGACGTGCTCAACTACAAGTCTGATCGCACCGGCTGGCACCCGACACAAAAGCCCGTCGATCTTTTTGCCTACCTCATCAAGACTTACACCCAGCCCGGCGGAATCGTGCTGGATAACTGTATGGGGTCTGGCACCACCGCGATCGCCGCAATGGACACTGACCGCCATTTCATCGGCTATGAAATTAGCGAAGAATACTGGCGCCGGGCTAACGACCGAATCAAGCAACATCATGCTACGCAAACTGAACTATTCTGATTCATCACTCACGATCTGGTCGCCGCTGACCACATCAAAACAGCGGCAATCTTGAAAGGAGCCCTGGTCGCAAAACTAAAAATCAAAGGATGATTATTATGAATTTCGGACAAAACTTGTTTAATTGGTTCACTTCAAACGCCCAGAGCTTGGTACTGATGGCGATTGCCATTATCGGTGTTTACCTGGGCTTCAAGAGGGAGTTCTCTAAGCTCATCGGTTTTCTGATCATTGCGATCATTGCCGTGGGGTTGGTATTCAACACGGCTGGCGTCAAAGACGTGCTGCTGAATCTGTTCAATCGCGTCATGGGGGCTTAACCTATGGACGACATCAAAGTCTTTATTGCTAATCTTGGCAAATATAATGAGGGTGAAATTGTTGGTGCCTGGTTCACGCCACCAATCAACAATGAAGAACTTACCGAAAAGCTAGGACTGAACGACCAGTACGAAGAGTACATGGTTCAGGACTACGAAGGCCCCGTTGTCTTTAGTGAGTATTCAACGATTGGTGAGATAAATGAAGCTGCCGCGGCCATTGAAGCATTGAAAGGCACCGAGATTTACCCTGCCATCAAAGAGCTTATCGGCGAATGGTACGACAACGTGATCGAACTCGCTGCGCACAAAGACGACATCGCCTGTTATCACGTTGCGAACATGACGGAATTGGCCAAAGAACTGGCTGACGAAGACTGGTTCGGCGACATTCCGCCACAAGTCGAAAACTATATCGACTATGCCAAAGTCGGACGTGACCTCGAAATTGAAGGAGGTTTCGTTGAAACACCTTATGGCATCTACCAATTATTAGACTAACTCTCTGGGCTGGCGCTACAAAAGGCGTCAGCCTTTTTATCTCACTACGAAAGGAGATCACATGAAGAAAGTCAGATCCTACACCAGCATCTGGTCAGTGGAAAAGGTGCTGTATGCCATCAATGACCTGCAACTACCGTTCCCAATTACTTTTAA
>NZ_AYZJ01000076.1:0-1668 GCF_001436615.1 Lacticaseibacillus camelliae DSM 22697 = JCM 13995 | reverse complement strand
CAAATGACGTGGTTCATCGTCAGTCTGTTTGCGGTCATGCTGCTGGGCGACTTGCCACCTCTGTCATTCATTGACGGCGCATTTCTCAAGTACGTTGGCATTCCTGCCGGGCTAACGTGGTTCATGAGCCAAAAGACCTTCGACAACAAGAAACCAATGGGATTCCTGCGGTCGGTGATCAACTATGCCATTACCCCGAAGCTCACCTATGCTGGTAAACCCGTGAAGTCGCAAAAAGAGAAACAAGACACAGCGGTGACCTACGTTTGGAGGTACCACAATGAAATTTCCAATTAAGTATATCGAAGACAATCTCGTCTGGAACACTGACGGGGAGTGTTTCGCCTATTTTGAACTAGTCCCTTACAATTACAGTTTTCTGTCACCCGAACAGAAGCAACAAGTCCATGAGAACTTCCGTCAACTGATCTCCCAGAACCGTGACGGCAAGCTCCATTTATTGCAGCTCGCCACCGAAGCCAGTGTCCGGGACACCCTCGACCGCTCGAAGAAGTTGGTCAAAGGAACGCTCAAAGACATCGCCTTCCAGCATATCGACGGCCAAGCCGAAGCGTTGACCGAAAACGTCGGTGACAATCAAGTCGATTACAGATTCTTCATCGGCTTTAAGCTGTTGCTGAACGACGCTGAGGTTACCGCCAAGTCTATCTTCAAGGATATGTCTTTAGGCATTCGGGACTTCTTCTCCGAGTTCAACACAACGTTCGCTGGTGATTTCTTCACCATGAACAACGCCGAAGTGGAACGCTACGCCAAGTCCGCTAAGTTCCTTGCCGAAAAAATTGGCCGCCGGTTCAAAGTCCGCCCGCTCGACAAGAACGACTTCGGCTACCTACTCGAACACCTTTACGGCATGACTGGGCAAGATTACGACGACTATGACTATCACTTGCCCCGCAAGAAGTCCAAGCGCGACACAATTATCAAACGCTATGACCTGATCAAACCAACCTGGTCGCTGATTGAGCAGCACCAACGCTCCATTAAGATTACCCACGGGCTAGACGCCAGCTATGTGACGTACCTGACGCTTTCCGACATCGTGGGTGAACTCGAATTTCCCGGCAGCGAGATCTTCTACTTCCAGCAAAGCCAGTTCGACTTTCCAATCGACACTAGCTTGAACGTTGAGATCGTGACAAACAAGAAGGCATTGACTAAGGTGCGTAACAAAAAGAAGGAGTTGAAAGACCTCGACGAACATGCTTATCAGTCCGGCAACGAGACCACACGCGGCGTCAGCGACGCCTTGGATTCAGTCGATGAGCTTGAAAGCAACCTTGATCAGACTAAGGACGCTATGTACAAGATTAGCTATGTCATTCGCGTAGCTGGGCGTTCCGAAGATGAAATGAAGCGCCGTGCCGATCAGCTACTTGACTTCTACGACAGCCTCAACATAAAGCTCGTGCGGCCATTTGGCGACATGCTAGGACTACACAGTGAGTTTATCCCTGCCTCGAAGCGCTACATCAACGACTATATTCAATATGTGACCAGCGATTTCATCGCCTCACTAGGCTTTGGTGCGACACAATCGCTCGGCGAAAAAGAAGGTATCTACATCGGGTACAACGTGGACACCGGACGCAACGTCTACTTGCAACCAGATATTGCCGCGCAAGGTATCAAGGGGACTGTCACCAA
>NZ_AYZJ01000075.1:0-1124 GCF_001436615.1 Lacticaseibacillus camelliae DSM 22697 = JCM 13995 | reverse complement strand
AACGTCTACTTGCAACCAGATATTGCCGCGCAAGGTATCAAGGGGACTGTCACCAATGCCTTATCCGCCGCTTTTCTTGGTAGCTTGGGTGGTGGGAAGTCCTTCTCTAACAATTTGCTTGTCTACTACGCCGTCCTTTACGGAGCGCAGGCACTGATTCTTGACCCGAAGTCGGAACGTACCGGCTGGGCAAAGAACCTCGACTTTATGGAAGATCAAATCAACATCGTCAATCTGACCAGTGAGGAACAAAACCGTGGACTGCTTGATCCTTATATCATCTTGTCTAACTTGAAGGATTCTGAATCGCTAGCCGTTGATACGCTGACCTTCCTCACTGGCATCTCAAGCCGTGATGCCGACCGCTTCCCGACGCTGCGCAAGGCAATCCGGGCAGTAACACAGGCGCCCGAACCGGGACTGTTGAAAGTCATTGACGAACTCCGCCGCGAAGACACGCCTATTGCGCGCAACATTGCCGATCATATCGAATCCTTCACGGATTACGACTTTGCGGCATTACTGTTCTCTGACGGGACGGCACGGCGGACAATCGCCCTTGACCGCAAGATCAACATCGTGCAGATTGCAGACTTGGTGCTTCCAGACGCTGATAAGACGCAGGAAGAATACATCACTGCGGAAATGCTGTCCGTTGCCATGCTCATGATCATCAGTACGTTCGCAATCGATTTCATTCACCAAGACCGCGCTCAATTCAAGATCGTGGACTTGGACGAAGCCTGGGCTTTCTTGAACGTGGCGCAGGGTAAGGCGTTGTCCATGAAATTGATTCGTGAAGGTCGTTCGATGAATGCCGGGGTCTACCTCGTCACTCAAAATGCGGACGACTTACTCGACGAAAAGATGAAAAACAATATCGCCCAGAAGTTTGCTTTCCGTAGTACCGACATCACGGAAATCAAGAACACGCTGAACTTCTTTGGACTTGATGCCGAAGACGAAGGCAATCAGAATCAGCTCCGGTCGCTCGATAATGGGGAGTGCTTGTTCCAAGACATCTGGGGGCACGTCGGCGTGCTGCACTTCGACTATATCTTTGAACACCTACACCACGCCTTTGACACTCGGCCACCGAAACCCGTGGAGGTGATCGCTGATGA
>NZ_AYZJ01000008.1:0-33835 GCF_001436615.1 Lacticaseibacillus camelliae DSM 22697 = JCM 13995 | reverse complement strand
CAAAAAAAGCCCCACAATCATTAGACACTTTGTCTAACAATTGTAGGGCACTTCAAGCCCAGTGAAGAGACTTGATAGAAGCGTGATTGAGGATCGGTGGCGAGGCCAAATGACCCCATGTTCGAGGTCACATTGACAATTTTGGCAGGCTTACCGACCTTCAGTAGTGGGACCATCGCCTGGGTGACGCGAACTAGGCCGAAGAAGTTGACCTCAAAGTCTTTGCGGATCTGGTCGATTGGTAGTTGCGACGGTTTTTGGTGCGCATCGACTGCGATGCCGGCGTTGTTGATCAGGACGCTGAGATAGCCGTAGTCAGCCTGGATCTTCGCCGCGGCGGCTTTGACCTGAGCATCCTCAGTCACATCCAGCTGAATGAAGTCTGCCGTTCCCCCATCATCTCGAATCGTTTGCACAGCCTTTTCGCCGCGGGCCTGATTGCGCGCACCAATCAGGACGTGATGGCCTAATTTGGCCAAGTCTTTGGCAGTAGCAAAACCGATGCCTTTATCTGCACCAGTGATCAACGTGATTATTTCTGATTCAGGCATGAAAGGTCCTCCTTACAGATCAAAAACCTTTTCCGCAGTGCCATGGGCAATTGCTTCGCGCTGCGCCTCGGACAAGTCGGCCTGGGCGAGGAAATCGCGAACGGTGTCGCCGGACTTCACGTAAGGGAAGTCTTCAGACCACATGATGTGATCCGCACCCATTTCTGTCAGCGCCAGCTGCATTTGTGGCGCGGTGAACATGCCAGATGGTGAAATATAGACCTGACGCTTGTAATAATAAGAGAACTTGTGCGGCAGCTTGGTGACAATGCCGCTGAAGCCATCGATCCGCTCCAAGAACATCGGGACGAATTCACCCCAGTGGCCAGACGCGATTTTGAAGTGCGAGTATTTGTCCATAATGCCTGCGGTGATGATCCGCATGAGTTGAATCCCGGCTTCCATGTGCCAGCCCCACATCGCGCCAGCCATCATGCTGGAAGTCGCCGCCGGGTAAGCTTTACTGTCGTACAACATGGCGCGCTGTTCATTCGTGATGACGCCAGGGTGCAGGTACAAGGTGGTGCCCAGCTTGTCAGCAGCGGCAAAAATGGGGTCAAACTTTGGATCATCCAGGAACTGGCCGTTGATTGAACCACTGATGATGCCGCCTTTCATGCCCAGTTTGGTCACGGCGTACTCGAGTTCTTCAGCGGCTTTGTCAGGCGTGTTCGCCGGCAAAGTGGCCAAGCCAGCAAAGCGAGTCGGGTACTGGCTAATGTTTTCCGCAAGTGTCTCATTTTGCGCGTGCGACCCGTCCACTGCATAAGCATCAGGCAATACCTGGGCGGAGTTACCAGCGTCCGAAATGACCTGCATGTCAATGCCGTGTTGATCCATGTACGCGACTTTTCTGCTGAAGTCGACAAGGTCCGGTTTCAGTTTGTCCTGAAAGGGGTTGTTGTTCTTCACTTCTGAATACTTGTTGAATTGCGCAATGTTTGCGTCAGTGTCGTATTGCTCTTCGACCGTGATTAGTTTCATGATTAAAGCCTCCTAGTTAAAATTCCAACCCTCATTATACTCGTGTAATCACAACTATTTTGGCTTTTATGAAGCAGATTTCTTATTTCGTCGCAGGCTCGAACCGGAATCCTGGATACTGCGTTGTAAACTGGCGCTGGGCCTCTGCGTACAGCCCCACCTTGTCAGGATCAGCCAGCGCGGCGGCGCGAGCCTCGGGCAGCTCCAGATCCTCGATATCAATACTCATTTGCCAAGCCAATTCACGCAGCGTCATGCCTTCGAATCGGCGGTAACTCGGCAGTTCGGCAGTGACGTCAGCGCCGGCCGCAAAGAGTTGGCAAAACTCCGCCGTCGCCTGCTGCAGCTTCTGCCAAAGTGCGCCTTGCTCAGCTTGAGTCGCTGTTAGCCAGGCTGCAGTCAGCTGGGCCTCGCTTTCCAGTACGCCCGTGTGCTTGAGCACTCGGCGAATCAGTGGCGCTGGCAGCGGATCCTTGGCATCGCCAAAATTCCAGGTCGCCGCGAATTGTTTGCCGTCGGTGGCTTTTGTCATCAGGTTTTTTAGCAGTTGATTTGTTGCGTCAGTGGAAGAATTAGCCACTGAGATCACCCCCATCTGAGTACAGTTTAGCCCTTCACTGCGCTGCTCGCACGACTTTCTCGAGCGGCGGCGAACGGCCAGATTACTTGGCAGGCGCGAAAAGGGCTTCATTAGCCGCGATAAAATCGGCGACCGAGTGCGCTGGCCGGCCCAGGTAATTCGGCAAGTCTTGGGTGATCTGTTTGGCGTTGCCCATTTGGGTAATTAGGTAAAGCATCACCATGACGTTGACGAAGTCCTTCTTGGTACCACGCTGCAGCATGGTCCTGCGAAACTTCAGCAGGCTGGGTTTTGAGTAAAAGATGGGCCGGCCGAGAATCTTGGACATGGTTTGGGCGACTTGGGTGTAGGTGATGGCCTCAGGACCCGTGATATTGAGCTTCTGCTCAGCTTAAATCGGCGTCGTCAGGACTTTAGCGGCGACGGCGGCAATATCGGCAGTATCGATAAAACTGGTTTTGGCGTTGCCAGCCGGGATGAACAGGTCGTTGCGCTGACAGATGTCTTCTCGGTGCGTGGTGCTCAGATTCTGCATGAAGAAGCTGGGCCGAATAAACGTGTGTGGGAGGCCGAGTGAGACGATCATTTTTTCAATTTTGTGGTGCGGCGTAACGGGATTCTTCTCCACACCGATCATAGAGACGAAGACGGTTTGCTTAACGCCGTGTGCTTTGACTTGATTCAAGAACGGCAGCATGTCTTCCTTGGGCTTGGCCAGCTGCGGTGGGCGGACAAAAAAGACGCGGTCAACGCCGGCCAAGGCTTGATCGAACGTGCTGGCGTCGAGAAAGTCAAAGCGGCGCACGTCAACCGGCAAATCGCCGTACTGCGCCTGATCTTTCTTCAAATTATGTGCGCCGGCAACCAGATGAACGTCATCATCCTGGGCGAGTAGTTTAACGAGGGGAAAGCCGATATTACCGGTGCCGCCGATGATCAAAATTGTGTTAGTCATGATTTTCCTCCAATAGTTGGGTCAACATGTCGGTGAGTTGCTCCTGCTGCGCTGCTGGCAGTGGGTGTAAAAAGGTGGTGAGGGTGCGACTCGCCACCGTCTGCAACGCAGCCACCTTTGCTTTTCCGGCAGTCGTCAAAGCGAGGACGATGGCCCGCTTATCTTCTGTCGATGGCGTACGGCTGAGCCAGCCTTTATCGGCCAGCCGCAGCACGACTGCCGCAGTGGTTTGGCGATCGCTGTCGATTTCAGCTGCGACCCGTGCCGCAGTGATGGGCGAGGAAGCAGGTGCAAGGCGATCCAGCGCCTCAAGGACGGCCCACTGTTGGGCAGTGGTGCCTTCCTTGCTGAGAGCGAAGTTGAGCTGATGCTTGAGTTGTTTGGCCGTTTCCATCAGTAAGTATGCCGTGTTCATGCGTTCGCCTCCAAAAAAATAATCAGTACACTGACAATAACTGTAAGTGTACTGATTATTATTGGAATGTCAATATTGGCCGGTGGGGTTAAGGGTTAGGCTTATTCGTTGCCGGTTGCGGTGCTGCCAGTGCGGCGAAGCAAGATCCAGTACAGCCCGAAAATGACGATGCCGAGTGCGACCAGCAGGCCAAACGCCCAGGCACTGCCGGCGGCAATGTTTTGCGCATGACTCCAGCCGGGATGATGGACTGCTGTCATCAGCAGTGACAAAACTGTCGTGCCGATGCCGCCAACGGCCTGCTGCCCCATGTTGTAAAGCGCGTTGGCATCAGGTTGCAGCGCCTTAGGCAGGGCCTTGAGGCCGTACGCGACCGAGTTGCTGAACGCCATCGAGCGGCCGATGGCAAAGATCAGGTAGGCAATGGTGACGCCAAGCACGCCCATTGCCGGACCAAGTGCCGCCATCGCCAGGACCCCGATGGTAAACAGGCCATCGCCAAGCAGCAGTGGCAGGCGCCCCCCGAAGTGGTCCAGCATCCAGCCGTAAACTGGCTGACCCAGTCCGTTGAACACGGACCCCGGCAGGAGAATCAATCCGCCAATCAGTGCGGAAGCGCCGAAGACTTCCTGGACATAGTTGGGTAGCAGAAAGTTGATGCCCACGTTGGCAAACTGAAGGGTGAGATAAGGCAGAAAACTAAATAGGAACGCCGGCTGCTTGAAGACGGTCAGCGAGAACAGAAAGCGCGTGCTGGTGCGCGAAAGGCGCAAAAACACCGCCATGCAAAGCGCACAGACGATGAGCAGGGCCGCGACGACCAGCCAGTGCCGGCTGCTGATGGTGGTGAGCCCCAGGTTTAACGCCACAAGTGCCGCCCCAAGCAGCCCAAACCGGACCCAATCAAAGGCCAGCCGGGTTTGCGTGCTGTATTGGTGAATCTGGCCGCTGCCCAGGATCAACAGCAGCAGCGCCAGGGGCAGCGTCAGCCAGAAAATCATTCGCCAGCTGGCAAAGGCGGTGACGGCGCCCCCAAAAGTGGGCCCCAGTGCCGGTGCAATCAGGACGATCACGTTGGCGATGCCGATGTACAGGCCCAGCTTGGCCCGCGGCACGACGTCGAGAATGATGTTGACCATCAGCGGCGTGCACAGCCCGACACAGCCGGCTTGGATGAGCCGCCCGGCGAGCAGCTGAGGAAAGCTCTGCGCGGTCGCACAGAGCAGGTCACCAATGATGAACAGCATGGCTGAACTCATGAAAAGCTGCCGGTTGGTGAAGCGCCGTTTCATATACGCCGAGGTCAGCATCACTAGCGCCGCGGCGAGCAGATAGCCGGATGTCACCCACTGCACGGTTGAAAGCGACACGTGAAAGGCTTTCATCAGCGCGGGAAAGGTGGTGTTCATGGACGTTTCCGTCAGCACGCCGAGGAAGGACATCAGCGCGACAATGGCAACGACCAGCATCGGTTTTGCCTGTTTGTGAGTGGGGGTCAAAGTGATCGCTTCTTTCAGAAAATTAGATACGATCATTATAGGCCATTTTCAGGGCTGAAGTCTGCGCGACTTTGGAAAGGGTTTGCGCTAAAATGGAATGACAAGACTAAAGGAAATGAGTGGAAAAAATTGGAACCGACGTTAATGAACATTCATCACGGTTACAACTTTCGTGATCTCGGGGGCTACCAAACCACTGACGGCTTGCATCTGCGGGCGCATCGGCTTGTGCGTTCCGGTGCCATGGACCGTTTATCGGACCGGGATGTGGCCTTTTTGCATACGTACGGGGTCCGCGTGGATGTGGATTTTCGCTCGCGTGATGAGCGCCTGGAAAAGCCTGACCGCCTGCCTGATTCGGCGCGGTACGTGTTCGATCCGGTGTTCAGCGAGGACAAGACGCAGGTGTCCAAGACTTGGGCACAGGAGCAGCAGATGTTCTCGCTGGACGCCAAGGCTGGCTACCACAACATGCTGCGGACGTATCGCGACTTAGCGCTCAGCGAATCGGCTCAGAAGGCTTACCGCGAGTTTTTCGATTTAGCGCTGGGCAACAGCAGTGACACTTTGCTGTTTCATTGTTCGGCCGGCAAGGATCGCACAGGCATGGCGGCGGTATACGTGCTCTCGGCGTTAGGGGTGGACGAGGCGACAATTCGCAAGGATTACCTGGCGACGAACCTTTTCATCCAACCGGCACTGGAAGAGGTGCTGACACAGGCCAAGGCGGAAGGCGGCAATCAGAACATGATGCAGGGACTGACAGATATTTGGACGGTTTACCCCGAGTATCTGGATACTGCGCTGGCCGCGATTAAGGACACGTACGGCGACATGCAACACTACCTGACTGAAGCCTTGCAGCTGACAAACCACCAGATTCAGACCCTGCGAAAGCTGTACCTAGTCTGATCACGGCGACTAGGACTCAAGAGACCCTGCAAGCACAAAAAAACGCGCGGTCGACGACGCGCGCGTTGACTAGTGAATGCGGGTAATGGTTTGAGTGATCGCCTGCAGCTGACTGATCAGCTGGGCTTGTTCCGCTTTGGGGACTGCCGCTTCGATCTGCTCTTCCAAATTGGTGAAAATGCCGCGAATGGCCTTGACCAGCTCCGCGCCGGCCGGCAGCAGGTAGAGCTTCTTTTGCCGCTCGTTTTCCCTGGGGATTTTCCGCTCGATGTAGCCGTGCGCTTCCAGACCCTTAAGCATGTTGGTGACCGTTGCGTTTTGCCGGTTCAGGTAGGCGGCGGCATCTTTCTGCAGGGCCCCTGGGTGATCCGCGATGTACTTGAGCAGGCGCGCCTGTGAGTTATTCAGGTGCAAGTCGCGCAGGTGGGCGTGGATGTAGCTCGTTTCGGCATTGGTGAGAGCGTGAAACTGCTCGGATAAATTCTTTGAACCGGTGATATGCATGACGAGGTCCTTTCTTGAATGCTCTTTCAGTATAGCGGAAAAAGCGCTTGAGAGGGGCAAAAAACGGTAAAATCGCTGTGCAACGGCAGACTTGGCTAGACCGATTGACCTCTGGAGGCATGACAATGACAAAACTGGACCCAACGCACCGCTACTCTAAACAAGCGGGCAAACAAACTGAGCGGGCATTCGCATGGACCTGGGGCACGGTCTTAGTCGTGCTGTTCATCGTGGCGTTCACGGCTTGGTGGTGGCTGCTGCTGGCAGTGGTGGCCGTCGTGATTGCATTTGAAGTATACACGCACCGCTTGCCTAATTTCGAGATCCTAGATATTACGGCCAATCAGTTTTTGACCGTCCCGCGCCAGGCTTGGTTGGCGTTTAAGCGCGAACATCCGGGCTCAGTGGCCAAGGACGGCGTTGATCAGGACGAGTGAGTGGCGGCTGCGGCCGGCACTTTTTTCGTCAAAAAAGCCGGGTGCAGCGGCACTCGGCTTTGAGAAGCTAATGAATTAAAGAAGGTGAATGTTGGCAGCTTCGCATTGGTCAATCATCGCCTGCGGCCAGACCGAGGCTTGGACCTCACCGACATGGGCCTTACCCAGGAGCAGCATGCACAGTCGGCTTTGGCCGATCCCGCCACCGATTGTGTATGGCAGTTTGCCTGCCAGCAGCAGCTTGTGGAATGGCAGCTCGGCACGGTCTTCGGCACCGGCCGCTTTGAGCTGACGGCGCATCGCGTCCTCATCGACCCGGATACCCATGGAAGAGATCTCAAGGGAGCAGCCAAGTGGTTCGTACCAGAACAGGATGTCGCCGTTCAGCTGCCAGTCGTCGTAGTCAGGGGCACGCCCATCGTGCCGCTTGCCGGACTTCAGCAGGCCACCGATCTGCATCAGGAAGACGGCGCCGTCTTCCTTGCAAATGGCGTCTTCACGCTCTTTTGGCGTGAGGTCTGGCCAACGGTCTTCCAGCTCCTGGGTGGTGTGGAAGTGAATGTCCTTCGGCAGATGGTGAACGGCCTGCGGATACTTGTACCACACCTCGTCTTCCATGTGCTTGATCACCTTGAAAATCTGACGGACGGTGTCACGTAGGGTCGCTTCGGTCCGTTCTTCTTTGGCAATGACCTTTTCCCAGTCCCACTGGTCGACGTAAATGGAGTGGAAGTTATCCAGATCCTCGTCTTTCCGGATCGCGTTCATGTTAGTGTACAGGCCTTCGTGCATGCCGAAGCCGTAGCGGTAAAGCGCCATGCGCTTCCACTTTGCCAGCGAGTGGACGATTTCCATCTGCTCGCCAGGCATGTCTTTCATGGTGAAGGAGACCGGCGTTTCCACGCCGTTCAAGTTGTCGTTTAGGCCAGTTGCCTTATCGACCATCATAGGGGCGCTCATGCGCTGCAGGCCAAGCTGCTTGCCGAATTCATCCTGGAAAGTCTCGCGGATGTAGCGAATCGCGGCTTCAGTTTCTTTAACAGACAGTTTTGGATCGTAATGTTCAGGAATAATTAAATGCATAATTGTCATCTCCGCAATTTATTTCAACAAGGACAGACATGGTCGGCGCGGGCTTTCGCGCCGGCACGCTAGGGACGAAAAAAGCCTTCCGTCCCTAACGCAAGGGACGAAAGACTTTTCGCGGTACCACCCTAGTTGCCTATGTAAAATAGACCACCTCAATCCGCACTGACATGCGGTTCCGGATGATAACGCGCCGGTTGCGTCTGCGCCTACTTTGGCCATGGCCATTTGGGGCAGAGACATGAGCAAGGGTTATTCGCCAAGAGCTTGGTCTAAGTGGGTTTTCACTGACCCCACATCACTGATAGAACGCCGTTGGTTACTGGTCTTGCAAGTCTTCGTTTGTGATTGTGACTACTTTAGCACGCGGCAGCAGATTTGAAAAGGGGGCAGGCCAAAAAGTTTTTCCGCTGATCGACCACCTCAAAAAAAGCGCCGGCGCGGCGTCGACGTTTTCTTCGGGTGGTGATTAATAGAACGACGGCTTCGGGCCATCCGTGTACGGTTGGTTGACGCCGAGCGAATCCTTAACGTACTTCTTAGGATCGTTGATCAGCTTGGTGACTAGGTCTGCGACACTCTTGCGTGAGACCTCGGTGCCTTTGAACAGGTCGTCGCGGTGCGTCAGCTCGTAGTCCACAGTGTCATTGTTTTGCAACCAGGCCGGGCGAATGATCGTGTAGTCCAAGTTGGAGTGTTCGATTACCTTGGCAGCGGCCGTGTACGGCTCCAAATAGCCGCCGTCCAACTGCTGGTGATTCCACTTGCCAAAGGCTCCTGGGACTTCGTTGTAGATGCCCAGCGTCGAAATCCAAATTAACCGGGTGACCTTGGCCAGGTCCATCGCTTGGACGACTGCCTTCGCCTGAGTTTCGATCGTTTTGCCGCCGCCCAGGTTGGCGTAGACAATGTCGATCCCGGCCATTGCTTTGTTCAAGGCGTCAGGATCGGTGGCATCGCCTTCGATGACGGTTTCCCGGTCTGGGTCGGTAACTTCCAGCCGCTTGGCGTTGCGCAAGAACAAGGTGAGGTGATGCTTCGTTTCACTCAACAACTGTTTTTCTGCAAGGCGGGCAATTTGTCCGTTTGCCCCTAAAATCAAGACATTACTCATGTGCTCACTCCTTATCGATTTAACGAATCAAGTGTAACACTTGGTTTTAGTAAGTCACCCGGACACTTCGGCTTGATTGTCCGTTACGCGATACCGGTCGAGCAAGCCGGTCAGGGCATCAGAGACAAATACGCGTAGGTTTTCCTCGACTGTGCTCGCGTCAGAACGACTGTCGGCTAGCAGCAGCTGAATGGTCGTAAACGCGTTCGCCACCAGCATTTGCGTCACGAAGCCTTGGTAGCTGGGCGTCATCACGATTTTTTCGTGCGTTGCCAGGTCGCGCAGGATGTGGTCGATCATATCGTGTAAATGGTGTTGAATGTAGTCACTCGGCGCGTTTTGATCGTCAATGGCGAGTGCCTTTTGGTAAAACAGGCGGTTAGCCGTGAAGTACTGGACCATGCGGTGCAAGGTGTCCGGCCAGCGGCGGTAGTCGCCGCAGTACCACACCCGCGCATCGATTTCGGTGCGATAGATGTAGCCGAGCACTTCGTATTTGTCGCGAAAGTGGTCGTAAAAAGTTTGCCGGCGCATGTGGGTGGCGGCCATGATCGTCGTCACGGTGATGGCCTTGAATGGCATGGTGATGACCAGCTGCTTGGTGACGCGGGCAATTTCGTCTTTGGTGGATGGCACAGGCATCCCTCCTTTACCCTCAGCTTAACACCAGGGGACAAGTGCTGGCCGGTTAGAGCAAAAAAATCCCCAAGCCAACGCTTGGGGAAAAATTCCTGCTAAAATTACCAGGCAATTTTGCCAGCGGCTTCAAGAAATTGGCCGTTGACGTCGTTGTTCTTAGCTAAAGCAAGCTCAGTGGCGGCTTTAGCGCCGGCTTCAACCGATTGTGCACCGTTTGCTTCGAACTGTTTCTTGTTGACCAAATCAGTGGCTGTCATGCCCGGGTTGACCGAGTTGAAGGTAATGTTGGTCCCAGCAAATTCTTTGGCATAACCCATGGTCAGCGCGTTGACCGCGGTCTTGGACGCCTGATAAGGCAGGTCATTAATCTTGGAGTAGCCGTACTTTGGATCCATCGCCCGAGTCAGTGAGCTCAAGTCGGAGGTCATGTTGATCACTTTTGCCCAGTCCGCGGCTTTAAGCAACGGCACCGCGGCCCGAATCACCCGATTGGTGCCATAGAAGTTGGTCGCAAAGCACTTTTCAATGTGCTCATCCGAGGTTTCGGAGGGTTTTTCAAAGGCGGGGCTGGAGATACCCGCGTTATTCAGCAGAATGTTCAGATAACCATACTTGGCCTTGATGGTCGCCATCGTTTCATCAACCGTGGCCTGGTCGGTGATGTCACAATGAGAAAGCAATACAGTGATGCCATCGTCCTGCAGTTCCTTCAAGGCGGCTTGACCCGCGGTCATGTCGTAGGCACCGATGATGATCACATGTCCCGCCTTGCCCAGGTTCTTGGCGTACTGAAGGCCCAGTCCGCGCTCTGCTCCGGTGATCAAAGTTATAATTTGTTTGTCTGCCAAAAAGAACACCCCTTTTATTTATTTGTTCATCTTAATTGTAGGCGCTGCCATCAATTTCAACAGCGAGATGTGCAACCAAAGAGGATAATTGTCTCATTTCACTTGTTTTCGTTTCGCGGGCTTTTTCGGTCAGTCGGTTTGCTATACTGAGGACTAGAAACGGAGGAATCGATAATGAACTATCGGGTATTAGGTAAAAGCGGGTTTAAGGTCAGCGAAGTCTCGTTGGGCACCTGGCAGTTGGGCGGTAAATGGGGGACACCCTTCAGCCAAAAGGACGCCGATGACACGCTGGCCGAGGCCTACGCCCAAGGGGTAAACTTCCTCGATACCGCAGACGGCTATCAAGACGGCAATTCTGAGCGAACGGTGGGCACTTTTGTCCGCGCGCATCCAGACGTTCACTTCACGACCAAAATTGGCCGCAAGGAGTCGCCGCTGACCGTCGACCACTTCGACAACGCCCACCTTGATCGGTACGTCGACGAGTCGCTGAAAAACATGAAGCTTGACGCGCTGGACATGGTTCTGCTGCACTGTCCGCCGATGGAAACCTACTATCGGCCCGAGATGTTCTGGCATCTGGACCAGCTAAAAAAGGCTGGTAAGATCCGGAACTACGGCGTGTCTGTCGAACGCGTTGAGGAAGGGCTCAAGGCGTTGCAGTACGATGTTAGCGCCGTCGAGATCATATTCAATATGTTCCGGCTGCGCCCAGCCGCCCACTTTCTCGCCACGGCAAAGGCGCAAAATGTCGGTATCTTAGCACGGGTCCCCCTCGCTTCGGGTCTGCTATCAGGCAAATACACGGCCACAACCAAATTTGCGCCGACGGATCAACGGGCGAACAACCGTCACGGTGAGCTGTTTGATAAGGGGGAGACGTTCTCCGGGGTCGACTACCTGACCGGAGTCAAGGCGGCGGCCGAGTTGAAGCGCCGGCTGGGCACGGAGGATTTGGCTGGGATGGCCCTGCGGTACATTCTCATGTACGATGCGGTGTCTGCCGTGATCCCCGGCGCCAGCAATCCGACCCAAATCGCGCGCAACACACGGGCGTCGGATCTGCCGGCGTTCACACCGGCACAGATGCAGATCGTCCGTGACGTTTACGATGAGTACATCAAAAATCCAGTCGATTATTTGTGGTAAAGCAAAGCCGCCCTGGCAAGAGCGGCTTTTTTGCATGTAAGCGATTGGAAAACAAAGTCCGACTGGCCAGATCGTGTGTCTCCACTTTCTGAGCGGTCAGTTGTCACCAGGGGACATCCGGCGCTGGTCGATGGCGTTGGCGTCAAGGAACCAGTGCCGGTGCCAATCCCCACTTAACGCGGTGAACGGCACCGGGGTCTTGCCCTGGGTTTTGACCTGGTCCAGCAGATAGTTGCGCAGGATCCAAGGATCATTGAGGGACTGTTGGGTCAGCGCAAAGAGGTGATCCAGCTTGGTGAGCGAGATCTTCAGGTCGGCTGCGACTTGCTGTTTCGTGAGGCCGGTCAGTTCAAAATTGGCTTGTAGTTCGTGGCGAGTGGCCGCCATTTGTTCGGGATTGAGTGACATTTGATCGTCTCCTTTTTGTTGTAATTACATTATAGTCAGGCACTGAAGCCAATGGCACCATGATATGCGACATTTATGTCTAGTTGTTTCAACAAAGACAATCTCAATTGTGCCTGAGTCCCCACAGTTTTGGTACAATGGAATTAATTCATGCCGTCAACGGCATCATTTTCTGGAGGCACAGCGGTGAACGCAATCGAACTGATCATTAACGAGTATGCAGGTAACGCGCGCACGAAGAAGCTCATTCCCAGTCTCATCACCGCGCTTCAGGCGCAGTTCGAGTTTGCGACCACGACGTACACGCACCAGGCAGGCGATGCGCGCAAGGCAATCGAGCGCATCGTCGCAGCAGTTGGGCCCACCGCCGCGCAGCCACAAATCGTGGTGATTGGCGGCGACGGCACGCTGCACGATGTCATCAATGGGCTGCAGGACCTTGGGCGCCCAGACATTCCCGTGGGTTACATTCCCAACGGTACTGGTAACGATTTTGCGCGGGCTCATGGCATTCCGCTGGATCCACTGGCCGCCGTGGCCGCACTGAAGACGGCCGTGCCGCACGAGGCGCGCATTGGCAAGGCCGAGACTGAAGAGTTCGGCACACTGTACTTCCTCAATAACTTTGGTATCGGGGTCGACGCGCGCATCGTTTATGACACCAACCATTCGCGGGCAAAGGCGCTGCTCAACAGCGTTCACTTGGGCCAGCTTTCTTACACGGCAAACATTTTAAAGGCGGTCTCAACCCAGCACGCGTTTAAAGCCACTGTTGGCGAACAGAAAAGCGTCGTGATTCCCAACGCGTTTTTGTGCGTGTTCACCAACCACCCGTTCCTTGGGGGCGGTCTCCGGTTATTTCCGGACGCGGCGCAGGACTGGCACCAGCTTAGTTTTGTTCTAGTGCGTAAGGAGAAGTGGCGGATTCTGATTCAGGTTTTGGGCAAAATTCTCAGTGGCCAGTCGGTGCACCCCAAGCTGGCGCACCTCAAGGGTCAGCGGTTCCGGTTTGAAACCATGGCGCACGAGCACATTCAGCTGGATGGCGAGGAATACAACGCACCGGTGCACGGCGTATTGAGCCAAACTGATCAGATGATGTTGCTGCCGGCCAAGTAGTGGCAAAAAGAGCTCGTTTTCCAAAATTGGGAAGCGAGCTCTCTTCATGTTGGTCACCGGTTGACGTAGTGGTTCATCCACACGGCAAAAATCAGGGCTAACAAAAGCGACAAGGCAATCGTGATCAGCCAGCCCCCTGGTGTGTGCTCGAACGGCAAGGGCACATTTTGCCCGAAAAAGCCTGAAACGATGGTCGGTGCGGTGAGGACGATCGACCAGATGGTGAGGAATTTCATGGTGTCGTTTAGATTGTTGTTGAGGATGTTGTTGTACGTGCCTTCCAACTGGGCCAAATTTTGACTGCCCAGGCTGGTCATGTCGACCAACTGCCGCGCTTCGATCAGCACGTCTTCAAGACGCTCTTTTTCCCGCGCGGAGAAACCGTGGTAAACAGATAGGCCCTTGAGCTGTTCAAGCACGCTCTGGTTTTGACGGGCGGCGTTACCCAGGTATAGTGCGTTGGTCTCCAGATCAGACAGTTCCAGTAGGCGCTTGCGAGTGGTTTTTTCCCGCAGGGTCTGCGCGATTTGATGGCGCTCGGTGTCGGCTTTTTCCATCAGGGGCATAAACCGCTGGGTGATCAGGTAGAGGCTTTCCAACAAGAACTGGTAAGCCGTCAAAGTGTGCGGGGCGTCAAACCGCTTGGTGAATTCCTCAATCAGGCTAGCGGCGTCGGCGTGGCCAAACGTTAAGAGGTCGCGATCCTTGATCACGAAGGTCATCTGGTGGGTTTCCGCCTGAGCGGCATCACCATCGGCGTCGGGGATGTTAAATACCAGCAGGAAGGTTTCTGCCAGACTGTCGTACTCGACATGGGCGCGCTCGTGGCGGTCGATCGCGTAACCCGTCTGCTCCGTGGAAAGCGCGTACTGCTGGGTGGCTGCTTGCACTGCCGCGGTGTCGTCTAAGTTGATGTGGTGCCAGGTCCAGCGCGCTTCTGCCATGGTGTGCCTCCAATCGCTAATGCTCTTATCATACAGCAACGGCGGCTTGCCGTCACCGTGGGGAAAAGCGCGGGTTTCGCGAAATAAATTAACGGTCAGGGTTGGCACCGAACGTATGTTTTGGTGTATACTTAAGCTACGAAAAAGAGAGGACGTATACTATGGTTAAGAAATCTGCGAATGGGCAACCGTCAATGGACAGTGGCGCCCGCGAACAGGCGCTGGATGCGGCGCTGAAGAAGATCAAAAAACAGTTTGGCGACGGCGCGGTCATGAAGATGGGTGACAAGTCCTTGACCAACGTGTCGGTCATCTCCACGGGGATCCTGTCCTTGGACCTAGCGCTCGGGGTCGGCGGCTTTCCCAAGGGTCGCGTGATTGAAATCTACGGGCCTGAAAGTTCAGGGAAAACCACGATCGCGCTGCAGGCCGTTGCCAGTGTGCAAAAGAACGGCGGGACTGCCGCATACATCGATGCTGAAAACGCGATGGATCCGAAGTATGCCGAGGCGCTGGGCGTCAATATCGACGACTTGCTGTTGTCTCAGCCGGATACCGGTGAGCAAGGCCTGGAAATTGCCGATGCGCTGGTGCAATCCGGTGCGGTCAACATTGTCGTTATCGACTCAGTCGCGGCCCTAGTGCCGCAAGCCGAAATTGAGGGCGAGATTGGGGACTCCCATGTGGGTCTGCAGGCCCGAATGATGTCGCAGGCGCTGCGTAAGCTGACCTCGACGATTTTCAAGACGCAAACTATTGTGATCTTCATCAATCAGCTGCGTGAGAAAATCGGTGTCATGTTCGGCAACCCTGAGACCACGCCAGGCGGCCGCGCGCTGAAGTTCTACGCGACCATTCGGCTGGAGGTCCGGCGCGCACAGCAGGTCAAGAACGGGACTGATGTGGTCGGCAACATCGTCAAAATCAAGGTCACCAAGAACAAGGTGGCACCGCCGTTCAAGACCGTTGAAACCACCATGAGCTACGGCCACGGGATCTCGCCCGAGGCCGACATGCTGAACTTGGGTGTGGATCACGACATTGTGGAAAAGGCGGGTTCTTGGTACTCGTACAATGGTGAGCGCATTGGGCAGGGTGCCGATAACGCGACGAACTACCTGATCGCGCATCCCGATGTGACCGAGACGCTCCGCAAGCAGTTGCAGGAGACGCTGTTTGGCAACGGTGATGACGATAAAGATGAGAAGGACGATAAGGACAAGCCTGCTGCCAAAGCCAAGGATGATCCCACGACCTTAGACATCGATACGTCGGACGACAAGTAAGCCATGAAAAAAGCGTTGCGAAATTTTTTCGCAACGCTTTTTGTCTGCGCTCAGATCAGGCGCTTACGCAGGGAACCGGAGATGAAGTCCGTCAGCGTGACCAGGATGATGATCCCGTAAAGGATGATGCCGACACGGCTCCAGGAACGCGTCTGGATGGCAAAAATCAGTGGGGTGCCGACCCCGCCGGCGCCCACCATCCCCAGGATCGAGGCGGACCGGATGGCCAGCTCGAAGCGATACAGCGTGTTGGAAACGAACTCCGGCATGAGCTGCGGCAGGCTGGCAATCAGGGTGACCTCCAGCCGCGTGCCGCCGGCGGCGGTGACGGCCTCCCCGGCCCCGCCGTCCATATTTTCAATGGCTTCAGAGAATAGCTTGGCCAGCATGCCGACCGAGTGGAACCCCACGGCCAGGACCCCGGCGAAGGAGCCAGGGCCCACCGCCTTGATAAACATCAAGGCGAGGACGATTTCAGGAAAGGTCCGGATCGCGGTCAGGACGAATTTGCCGGACCGGGTGGTCAGCCAGAACTTATTTTTAGTGTTGGCGGCCCAGAAGGCAAAGGGCAGGGAGATGATCGCGGAAATGAAGGTCCCGAGGAAGGCGATACCCAGCGTTTGCAGCAGGGTGGTGGTCAGGTCCTCGCCGTCGCCTGTCCAGACGTAGCTGAAATCCGGGTGGGCCAGACCATGCGCAATCGACTTGGTCACCATCCAGGCGTTTTGCTTGATGGCAAAGCTTGGCATGCCGGTGAACGACCAGATGATGATGGCCAGCGTCAGTACCGTGAAGAAAATGTGGCGGTAGCGGTGCGTGAGCGGGGCTTTTGGCAGTACGGATGAGTTGGTCATAGCAGTGCCTCCCTTGCTTTACCAGAGACGTAATCGATGACCAGCACGACCGCGAAGATGACGAGCACAATCAGCCCGACGCGGTCGTAGCGGAACATGGACAGGGCCTGCTGGAGATAGATGCCGATCCCGCCGGCGCCCATGTAGCCCAGCACGGTTGACGCGCGCACATTGATTTCAAACGCGTAAAGGACGTAGCTGATAAAGTAGTTCGCAATTTGCGGGACCACCGCAAAGCGAATGATCTCGATCTTGCCGGCCCCTGCCGCGCGCAGCGCCTCAAGCGGGCCAGGGTCGATGGTTTCAATGGCTTCGTAAAAGAGTTTGCCAACCATCCCAAAGGTGAAGATGGCGAGGGCAAAGATCCCGGCGATTGGTCCGATACCGACAACCGCGACGAACAAGGCCGCCAGCATCAGGTCCGGAATGGTCCGGACAATGTTCAGAATGAAGCGGAACAGGCCGACCACGAACTTGTTGGTCACAATATTTCGCGAAACCAGCAGGGCGTAGGGAAAGGCCAACGCCGAACCAATCAGGGTGCCGATGATGGACATTTTCAACGTCTGGATCATGGGATCGACCGTGTAATAGGCGTAGCTCCAGTCAACATGCGCCATTTCCTGAAAAATGACCAGGAATTGACTGATGTTTTCAAAGAACATGCCCATGTGCGCCTGCGTGATCCAGGCGGACCAGATCAGGCCAACAATCATGAAGACGGTCAGCGCCCATTTTTGCCAGTGCAGCTTGCGCTTCGGCAATGTGGAAGGAGCAGTCATGCTACGCCTCCTTTTCTTCGCCGCTGTAAATCTCGGCGATGGCCTCGTCCGTTGCTTCCGCTACCGGCCCGTCGAAGACCTTTTCGCCGGCGCGGATGCCAATGATGCGGGTGGCGTAGGCCTGGGCGAGTTCGACAGAGTGAAGGTTGGCGACAACGGTGATGCCCATTTCGCGGTTGATGCGCTGCAGGTCATCCATGACGCGCTTGGTGGTTTGCGGATCAAGGCTGGCGATCGGCTCGTCGGCGAGGATGATCTGCGGCTGCTGAGTCAGCGCGCGGGCAATCGAGACGCGCTGCTGCTGGCCACCGGAGAGCTGATCGGCCCGGGTGTAAACCTTGTCCTGCAGTTCAACGGTCCCCAGCGCATCATACGCGCGCTGTTTGTCTTCCGCAGAAAACAGCCCGAAGATCATCTTCCAAGTGGGGTAGTAACCCACGCGCCCGGTCAGCACGTTTTTCAGGACAGTCGCCCGGTTGACCAAGTTGAAGTTTTGAAAAATCATGCCAATCTGGCGGCGAATGTGCAGCAATTGTTTGCCTTTTGCCTTGGTGATCGAGGTGCCGTTGATCCGCACGTCGCCCTCGGTGACGTCGTGCAGGCGGTTGATGGCCCGCATCAGGGTGCTTTTGCCCGCACCGGACAGGCCCACGACAACGACAAACTCGCCGGGCTGAATGGTCAAGTTGATGTCCTTCAAGCCGACAACGCCGTTCGGATAGATTTTTGAGACATGGTCAAATTCGATGACCGGTTTTGCTGATTCTGACATTGACTTTCCTCCACGTTTCCCGCTACGCATAGCAAAAGCGCTAGAAGGCTAGCGCTTTTGCGTGCAACCATTACTTGTTGTTCGTTTCCCCATTAGCGATCTTATCGTATTTCCGAACAATGTCGAATTGCGAATCCTTCGCCTTCACGTACCCTTCATGGGTGTAAATGCTGGAGATGATCTCGTGCCCCTTCTTGCTCTTGGCAATGGTCCGGAAGGCCTTGCTGAGCTTGGTGCGGAAGGCTTTGCTCATGTCGGTGCGAACGGAGATCGTATCGTTTGGAATCGGCTTGGTGAAGTAGATCGGCACGACCTCGTTCATGATGTTCGGCACATCCTTCTTGACCACGTTGCGGGCATCCTCAAACACGAACGCAGCATCGGTGTCGCCGTTCAGAACGGACATGACGCCTTGGTCGTGCCCCTTAACGGTGACCAGGGTGTTGTCCTTAGGAATGTCCACGCCCTTCTGGGAGAGCTCAGCGACCGGCCAGATGTACCCGGCGGAACTGGTGACGTCTTGCACCGCGATCTTCTTACCCTTCAGGTCCTTGTAAGACTTGATGCTGCTGCCTTTTTTGACCAAAATCTCGGAGCGGTAGGAGTCGACGAGTTTGTCGGTGTTCTTGCCGCCTGGTTGCTTGATACCGTAGCGCTGTGCCATCAACAGCACATCCGCGGCGCCTTGCTTGTGGGCCTGAACGTAGCCGTCAGGTGGCAGGAACCCAACGTCCACTTGCTTGGACTTCATGGCCTCAACGATTGAGTTGTAGTCGGTTGAAACTGTGACCTTGACTGGGATTCCCAACTGCTTCTTGAGCAGTCCCTCCAGCGGCTTGGCCTTAGCCTCGATCGTGTTGGCGTTACTTGATGGTACGAACTGGATGTTCAAGGATTTAGGCGTGTAGCCGTCCTTGCTGGAACTGCTGGTGCTGGACTTGCTATTGCCGCAGGCGGCTAGTGCCAAGGTTGCGGCGGCAGCCAGCGTGACTGTTGCCAATTTTTTCCAGAGCTTCATCAATATCTCCCCCATAGTGTGAGTGTCGGTTGTCCACTGGCAAAAGCCGAACATTAGCGGCAATTCGCAAGCTTGAATATAACCCGTTAACGATTCGATCCCTGCCAGCCATTTTGTAGTATAGGCGAGAAGGTTCTCAATTTCAATCCTAATTGTCCGCTTTATCATCAAAAAGTTCGGAATTTCGCGAAAATTTTCATGAGATTTTCAGAAAGTATTCTGATATTGGCTTACTGATAGTATCCGAACAATCAATTTGTAAGCAACCGGTTTCTAAAGCCCATTTTGGGCTTTAACGGTGTTAACGCTGTGAGGGCCGCCAGGTCAAAAAACGCCCAGGCGATCTGCCTGGGCGTTCATGTTATGGGGCAAGGACCTTTTCGGCTGCAGTGATGGTGTTGTTAATGGTTTCATCCGTGAGCGGCTGATTAAAGTATAGGAACGAGGCCGCCACGCCGCCAACCAGCGACCAGAGGTACTTCAGCACGGTGTGATTGCTCCAGGCGACCAATTCGCCGTTGGCCCGGAGCCGGTCCAGCGCTTCGTCCAGTGCCTCCCAATACGCCTCGGGCAGCTGAGCCACCAGCTGCTGTCGCACCGTTGCTTGATTGAGGAGTTCCGTGATGAAGACCTTCACCAAGGCGGCGTTATCGCGCAGCATTTGAAGCCGCCTGCGAATCAGGCTCTCGCAAAAGTCATGGCGCGTCTGAAACGGGCTGGCCAACTCGCGGTCGACCAGGTCAGAGACTGCGACCGGAAAGATCCGGTGGGCGACGGGCTGGATGATGGCATTCAGCAGGCCGCGTTTGGAGCCAAAACGCGCAAAAATATTGCCTTCCGCCACCCCGGCGCGCTTGGCAATTTCATGTGTACTGGCGTTGGCGTAGCCCTTTTCAGCAAATACTTCAATGGCGCTTTCAAGAATTTTACGCTGCTTTGGCGTCAGATTGCCGAAGACCTGCGCGTAATCGGAGATAGTGAGATCCGCCATGACTAGTCCTTTCCCCGCCAGCCGGCGATGTCATCCCGGCTGAACTGGTAGGTGAGCTTACGCTGATAGGCGCGCTCGTACGCCTGACACTTCTGCCGGTAGTCTTGCTGCATCATCGCAATCGAGTTCTCGCGGACCGACTTTTGCGGGTCGGGGAAAATCGAAGGCATAATCTGCATACTGTACCCAACCTTGTTGAATGCGGGACTGACCTGTTTGGCCAACGTGTGAATCGCCACGAAACAGGAGATGACCGGCACGTTGAACCGTGCGGCATAGTAATAGGCACCGCGCTTAGGCGGCCGCGGCTTGCGGTAGTTGTACCACATTTCCTGTTCAGGGTAGATCAGGACCTTGTGCTGGCGCTTGAACACCGTGTCCAGCAGGTCGGGAAACTCGTGGGCCAAATAGTTTACATCGGCAGAGATCGGCAGGATGTCGGCATTGTTAAAGACGTACCCGAGTGTGCCTGGCATCTCCAAATTGGTGGTCTGACTCACAATGTACAGACGCGGCATGCCCAAGGCTTTGCGGACAATGAGGTTTTCCACTGGACTGAAGTGGTTGGACGTGACAATCGCCGCGCCAGGAACCGCCGCCAGGTTTTCGCGACCGGTGACCTGAATGCCGTGACCGATCCACCGCGCGGACAGATTCATGCCGGTGCGGACGATGACGTTGTTGAAGCGGTGGCGCCAGGTGGTCTGGCTGGCCAGGTAATGGTCGATCACCGCTTTTTCCGCGGCGGGCGGCAGGGTTGGATCGTTGACCTCGACTTTGTCGTTGAACCGCCCGTCCTGAACGGCCCGCTCGATGTTTTTGATCACAGGAGTGTGCGGATCTGCAGACTTTTTTTCGATCATATCTGTACTTGCCCTCCCTGGGCTTCAACACTGGCAAACGTGATGGGTTCAGCACCTGTGGTGGCGGCCAGAGTCATGAGGTCCTGCTTGTGCTTGATGTCGCCTTGCACCTGCTTTTCACCAAAAGCCGTCCGCGTGGCGCGCAGGTTGGCGGCCACCTGTGGCAATTCATCGGCATAGTGCCAGAAATAATGGTCGTTTGGCACTTGCGCATAATGCCATGGCTTGTCGAATAAGTTGTAGTGGATGATTTTGGGGGTCGTGACCTGCGGCCGGTCGCCCTGCACGTTCCAGCTCTCGTCAAGGTGAGTCATGCGGTCGCGCGTAATGGCGTTGATGTAGTCCTGATCAGGCGCCAGGCTGTGGAAGTGGTACTGGTTGAGAAGCTTGAGAAAATGATCTGCAAACTTGACGCGCCGCATGCCGGCCAAATCCATCAGCAGCACGCCGGAGTTGCAGTACTGGTGGACGTCGACGCCGATGGCATCGCGGGTGTAGGCAGTGGTTTCCGGATTGACGGCCATGAACGGGTCGTGCACGGCGCCGAGCAGGTCCCCGTGCAGGTTTTCTGCAAAAAGCTCAGCAATGTCAGTCAGCACCACCGTGTCGGCGTCTAGGTAGACGGCTCGGTCCAGAGCCGGGAAAAGTTCGGCAATGAACAGGCGGAAGTAAATCGTAAAGGTGAAGTAATCGGCGCGTAATTTGTTGTTTTTGTCGGTGATTTGGGCTTTGAGCCGGTCGGCAATTGATTCAAAAGAGACTGTCACATTGGCGGTTTGCTCGGCTTGAATCTGCGCCTTGTGAGCTGGCGTCAAGTGTTCAGTCATCACGATCACGTGGTACTGGTTGGTCGCCGCCGTATTGCGGGTCAGTGAATGCAGCGACACGGTCAGCGGATCGACATAATTGTCGTCGACCGCGTAAAAAATTGAGTAAGTCATTCGATCATCCTTTTCTGGCGTTTCGCACGGTTGCATAATCGTCGTAAACGGCTTTTGTTTGAGTGTTCGAGTTGACAAGCATGGTTTGGACTGAGTCAACTTGCCAGGGCTTAACCGTGACTGGATGGAACCAGGGCCAGAACTTCAGCCGCGTGGAGAAATGCAAGAACACGGTATCGGGGTGCGGACCGTGCTGATCATTGTATTTGCGAGGGGCGAGCCGCTTTTCTTGTGCGAGCTTGTTTAGCGCGCTCTGGTCTGGCATAAACATCCGTCTGCGTGCGATGCGTTCGCGGCAGCGGGCGAACAGCCCAGTTTGCTTGATTCGCTTGAGGTTGAGCAGCAACACCCCAGAGTTAATATAGTCGCGCAGGCGCCGGCCATGGTGAAAGTACCACTGACCGTAGTGATCCAGCACGCCGACTAACTCTGTGTCGGTCAGGGGTTGGTCATAAAACTTACGCGGGTCAGCCACTGCCAGCACGTCTGCGTCTAGGTACAGGAGCCGGTCTGGCAGGCTAGGGATCAAATCGGCGTACAGCCGCAGCATGCAGTACGGGGTGAAGCGGGTCTGCCAATTGGCGGTGGGTGGCATCTCGGTTAGCAGAGTGGTCAAATCGCACTTGGTCACAGAGCCGCCAGCATGGTGGGTTTTTACCACCTGCCGCAGCTCGTTGATTGCCGCATCCGGGAAGGGACGATAATTGGTGCCTGCCACGCTGATGGCCGCCGTGAAGACATAGATGTGCAGTGGCGCTTCGACCTGTTTGGTCAAAGACAGTACAGACAGCAGCACGCCATCGCGAACATGGTCATCACCGCAGTATAGGATGTTCATTTGGCTCGCCTCCGGTAAATCACATGCTGGTAGGTACTGGCTTGGGTGCGACTGGCCATTTGCGAGTGCACCACTTCTGCCAGTTGTTTTCGCTGCACTTGAGCGGGCTGAGTCCGATCAGGCGTAAAAGGGCCATCGACGTATACGGTGACGCCGTGTTTTTGGTATGTTGTGGTGAAAGTGAAGACCGGGGCCTTGAATGCCACGGGGTAATGAAACGCGCCGGTGACAAATGGTCTGATGCCGGTGTAGTAAGGCCATACATGGGCTTCTGGGTACACGGCCACTGGGGCACCGGTTTTCACTAGGCCGCGCAGGTAGCTGAGGAAACGTCTGGTTTGCGCGGCCGTTTCCGGTAGGATCACACCCCCGCCCAGCTGAAGGATCGGCCCGAAGAACGGCACGCCGAGGTTGGCTGCAGACGCCAGCGTGTAGGCACGCTGCGGGTCTGCCAGCAGTATGGGCATGAACGGATCACCAAACGGTTGCGTGTGGTTGCCGTAAAGGAAGTAGGCTTGATCGCGATAGGGCGCAAGCTTTTCGCGCCCGACAAGCCTAGCGTGCAGAACGCCTCGCCAATACAGACGACCGACCTGTTTCATGGTGTGATAGACGACGGCACTTTTGAAGGCTGCCCACAGGCCGGTTTTGGCCCACTCGTAATCAGGTGGCAGCGGGGTGGTTTGGCGGCTTGTTGTCACGAGGTCCGCACCAAAATCGGTGTATTCCTGCACGCGTTGTCTCATCTTGCCGCCTCCTTTGAGTGAGTACTCACTTTAATAGGGTAAGTATACTGAAAACGGCCCTCTTGTCAAGTGAAAACGCCTGCCATCGGGCCTGTAATAGGCATGACACCGGCGCTCTGCTGCTTTCATTACCAGCTTGCTGACATGATTCTCAGCTTTGTTTGGCAAGTCGGCGGGCATTGGCCTAAGATTAAAGCAGGACGAGAAAGGAGCGGGTTTGGATGACCGCATGGGTATTCACGGATATGGATGGGACGTTGCTGGATGAGACCGGCCGCGTGCGCGACAGTAACGCGCAGAAAATCAAGCAAAGCGGCTTGCCGTTAACGCTGGTTTCGGCGCGTTCACCTAAAGAAATGCAGGAGGCCATCACCGCACTGGACTTGCGTGGGCCACAGATCGCGTATAACGGTGGGATGATCTTCGAACCGCTCGCCACTGGTCGCAAAATTTTGTCGGCGCTGCCGATGCCGACCACTTCGGCCAAGCAAATTATCACTGACATCATCGAGCGCTTTCCCAGCACCTCTGTTAGCTATTACGACGGGGCGGACTGGTACGCGGAGCGCATGGACGATAACCTGCGCGGCGAAATTGCCGTGTCGCGCTTGATGCCGACCTTTGCGCCTTACCAAGAGGTTTTTGAACGGCCGCGGCGGATCATGAAAATCATGCTGATCGACTTTGATGCCAGTGTGATGGCTCAGATCCATGACTTTTTTGCGACTCATGATTTTCCGGGAATCAATGCGCGCTCCTCTAACGCGGCCTGGTTGGAGATCACCAGTGCGGAGGCAGAAAAGTCTCGAGGTATTAAGCACGTACTGGAAACTGAGCATCTAGATACCAAGGACGTGGCCGCGTTTGGGGACGGACAAAACGACCTGCCGATGCTCACCATGGTCGGGACGCCGATCGTAATGGCCAATGCGGCACCAGCCATTAAGCAGGTGGCCAAACATATCACCAAAAGTAATGTGGAGGATGGCGTCGGCTACGGCATGCTTCACTTCTTGAAAGCATAAAAACAGGGATCGCGACAATCAAGTCGCGGTCCCCGTTTACGTTGATGACTTATTTTTTGGCGGGCTTCTTGGCAGCGGCGATCAGCGCATCGTTGATGGTTTGCGCAAACAGCACGTTGCCGTCTTGGTGGCCGCCGAAGTGGACGCCGTCGGTACCTTTAAAGACGTGTGGATGGGCGGCAGCAGTGGTTGCCCAGTCGGCGAGCGTGACCCAGTCGTGGCTGGCGGGCAGCGCGCGCTCAAGCACCGTCAGCTTACTGGAATTCCAGTCTGACTGCGCTTTGCCGTTGTACGGGGTGACCAGCACCAGTTTGTGGCCGGGTTCAAGTGTGTCAAGCAGCTGCTGCAGGACTTTGGCGTAGTCGGCCAATGAATTGGTTCCGCAGGCGATGACCACAAACTCGCGTAAGGTGCCGGCTTGCTGCTGTTGTGCCACCAGGCTGACAGCCTGATTCATGGTGCGATCGCCTTCTGCATCCACCAAAGCGTTGGCCACGTGGGCCGACAAATAGCTGGCGGTGCCGAGAGTGACGGAATCGCCGATGATCGAGACGCCGGCGGGGATGTGGTGTGCAGCCGCCGTACTCTGATGATTTTGGGCCTGATAGCCGTGTGGGTCACCTTTGGCCGCTTGGGCGGCTGCGGCGCGTGATTGTGCGAGTCTAGTCTCAGCGGCAGTTTGGCGCGGCGTGTGTGCGGCCACAATTTCCGGTTTGGCGCGGCGGTACTGGGCAATGTCCTGCTGAATGCCTTCCGTCCACAGCGTGGTATCCAGTTGAGAAAGCGCTGGGGCCGCTTGGACCTGGCGGCCGGTGACCACGGTCAGGGCGGCCGCGATGACAAAGACCCCGGCCACCGCCAGGCTGTTGTGTCTCAGGTGTGTTTTGCCAGCGATCAGTGGCTCTATCACGTACACGGATAAGGCGGCGAAGCTCAAACTCAGTGCAAGGGTGGCGGCAATCGCCTGACCCGAGTTTAACAGTCGGCTGAAAATGACGAAAAGCGGCCAGTGATAGAGGTAAATGCCGTATGACAGTGCGGCCAAAATGGTGGTGATTTTGGGCTCTTCAACCGTTGGGGTGTGCTCGTGCAGCAGACGCGCAGCAACAATCATGATCATGACGAGCAGGGTGGCGATCAAAAGTCCAATTGGATAGGTGCTGGCGGCATCAAACTTGATAGTCGTGCCGAGCCATACGGTCACACCAGTCGCGAGAAGGAGGACAACGCCAGTCTCCCAGGCGTTAGTGCGACTAACCAGCCGGCGAAACTACATGGGGACGACGGCAACACCGGTCACTGTGGCGAGCAGTGCACCGGCAAACAGCGGGAAGGCGTGCGTCAGGCTTGAAAAATACACCGGGGTGAAGTCCTTTAAGCCTTGGCTCTGTTGCCACATCAGGTAAAGACTGGCTGCTGTGAAAAGAAGGGCAAGGGTGAACAGGATGCCGCGGAACCGTACGCGGCGCTCACGCATCGGGACTTCAGGATTTTTCAGCAGCCGGCTGATTCCCCACACCAGCACGCCCCAGAACAAGTAGAACTGCATCTCAACGCCCAAAAACCAGGTATGCACGAATAGGTGGGGGATAAAATTGTTCGCGTAGCTGCCACCGGTGGCAATTTCGTACCAATTCGTCACAAACCCCAGGGCCGCAGCAATCTGCTTGCCCAAGCCAGTGATTAGGTCTGGGGACACCAGCAGGGTGAAAGGCACCACGATTAAGATCATCATAATGACGGCTGGCACGATGCGGTAAAAGCGCCGGCGCAAAAAAGCGATGAGATCAAAGCGCTGCGTGCTGGAGAACTCATCAATCATCAGGCTGGTGATCAGGAAGCCTGAAAAAACAAAAAATAGGTCGACCCCGATAAAACCACCAGGGTAGCCCACCTTGAAGAAGTGATAGCCGAGGATCATCAGGAGGCCTAATATCCGGATCAAGCCAAACCACTTAATGTGTTGATGCTGCATGGTATTGGCCATTCTTGAAGTACCCCCGCAATTGTTTGCCCTGCTTGGTCGTCAACGTCCCCTGGCCAGTCAGTGCCCCATTTTTGAACTGGCCTGTATAGCGCCACCCGGCGTGAGAGGAGAACTTGCCTGAACCGTTGAAGCGGCCCGCGCGAAATTCACCAACGTAGCGGTCGCCATTTGGTTCAGTCAGCGTCCCGTGCCCACTGAACTTGCCCTTCAGCATCTGCCCGTCGTAAACGATTTGGCCGTCTTGCAGCGTGTAGTGGGTCGTGATCCGGGGCGCGGGGCGTAGCGCAAAGCTGGCGGCGGCAAGAATCAGTGCCACCGTCAGAAGCTCTAGGCCGGTTCTGAGGCGATGAGTAAGCAAAGTGGGCCTTCTTTCTAAAAAGTTACTAATTAATCATACTTGAAAACACAATTGAAGCAAGGACATCACGGGGATTTTTCAATGATTTGCATAATGTGTGGGTCAAAGGGAGGTCGATCACATGGAAGAGCGAGTCGGGGCGGCCGGGCTCATCTTGGCCCTTGCCGGGTTATTGCTGCTGGGGGTGCCGATTGTTGGCTGGCTGTTTTACATTCTTGGGCTGGTGGTTAGCTTCTGGGGCGTCTTTCGCGCGCGTCCGCACTTAGCCTGGTGGGGCATCACTGTGTCGGTGGCCAGCGCGGTGCTGCGGCTGACGGTTTCGATTTTTATTGCCGGCTAGACACAAAAAGCCCGGTGCAGCGACCAATCTGTCGTTGCACCGGGCTTTTTTGACTGGCGGCAAAGGCTGAGCCGGCCTTTATGCTGGCAGACGCTTAAACGCCTCGGAGATTTGCTTGACCTCGTCGACGCTGAGTGTGACGTCCAGTGCCCCGGCATTTTGCGTGGCCTGTTCAGGCGTCCGGGCTCCGGGGATGACGACCGCGATCGCCGGATCCTGGATGTACCAGGCGAGGATGACCTGGGCCGCAGTTGCCTGGTGATGGTCCGCAATTGGCTTGACGGTATCGGTCAATGCCGCTGTGATCGCCGCAAACCGGGCGCCCTGGAAATTCGGTTTGCCGGCCTGCCAGCTATCGGCACTGAACACTTGGTCTGCCCGATACTTGCCGGTGAGTAGGCCTGACGCCAGCGGGAAGTACGGCACAAAGCTGATCCCGTGTTGCTGCAGGTAGGGCATCAGGGTATCTGCCGCCTGCCGGTCGATCAGGTTGTAGGCGTCCTCGACGATGTCCACATAACCATCCTGATTGGCCTCCTTGAGTTGCTCCAAGCTGAAGTTAGACACCCCGATTGCTCGAATCTTGCCCGCCTCTTTCAGTCGCTCAAGCGCGCCCACTGCCTCGTACTTAGGGGTGTCTTGATCCGGGAAGTGGATGTAAAAGATGTCGATGTAATCTGTGCCGAGGCGTTCAAGCGCATTGTCGACCTGCCGCGTTAAAAATGCCGGTTGGTTGTTCGGCTTCAGTTCCCGATCCGGATCTTGCGCCGCCTTGGTCGCAATCACGATTTGGTGCCGATCGTAGTCCGCGATGGCCTGACCGATCAGGTTTTCCGAGTTGCCCAGGCCGTACATGAACGCTGTGTCGAGCATGGTGATGCCATGATCCAGCGCAGCTTTGACGGTTTGGATGCCGGTTTGGTCGTCGAGCGCCTTGAACAGGTTATGGCCGCCGACTTTGTTGGTTCCAAGGCCAAGCGGGCCGGATACCACGTCGCTATGGCCGATTTTTACAGTTGTTGTCATATGCTCACCTCCTGATTAATGTACCACGATTGACTTCAGGCCGCCTGCGTCAATTAGCGGAAAATCAGCGTGTTCGTGCCGGTCAGGTTGAGGATGTACAAAAATAGCACCAGTGCGTTCACAATGAGCGAAAGCACGATGACCGCGTACCGAATGGTGAAGTTGTGGGTCCAAGTGGCAAAGTTGAACCAGCCCAATTTCTTTCCTTTGTAGGTAATGGTCATGATCAACAAGGCCAGTACGATCACGCTTTGGCCCACCAGGCCAAGGTGATACAGGGCGGCACTTTGGGCTTGGAGCCGATAACTGCCAAACGCGATCGCGTCCAGCAGAATTGCAATTAACGGCATCTTGATCCTCCTTTTTATCGCCACAGCGAAGTTAAGCTGATTGTAGCACGTCTTAGCGCTGTGGAAAGGGGACCAGGTCGGCATGCCGAATATCGGCGATACTGACCTGGGCATTGCCGATGCCGACCTCGTCCCAGTCGGTGTACCCCTGGACTTTTCCGCCCAAGGGTGCGGCCAGCCGGCCTTCCGGGGTGAGATGCTTCAACTGCACGATGACACTTTGGCCGCTGGCAAACGCCGTAGCCAGAATGTGGCGCACTGCCGCCTCGCTTTGCTGCGGCAAGGCGACTTGATCTTGTAAGGCCGCCTCGGCTTTTGCCTGTTTTTTCAAGGCGGCGGTATGGTCGGACAGGTAGTAGCCTTGCCATTTTTTCATGCCGCGGTCGTGGTAATGATGCGCAAAAAAGTCTGCCACGAGATGCGTGAAGGCCGCTTGACCAATTTGGTCGGCGTAAGTCATGTGCACGACTCCTTTCAAGATAGACTTACCGCCATTATACGAACAAATGTTTGCAAAATCAATCATGCAGTCAGCCGCACGTTGTAACATAAAAAGGCGATAGGAACGGCGCTTAATCAAAGCTTAAGCATTTTTATGACGATTATGTTACAAAAGTGTTGCAGATGTGGGTATACTATAGCCATAAAGAAGAGCGGGGAGTGATTGTGATGAAGAAGTGGTTTTTGATCAGTGCGTTAACGTTGGGCTTGATCGGCGGCGGTGCCGGAGCGGCCACGAGTCACATTGATGAGGCAAGCACTGAACCCAAGGTGAGTGCGCCTGTCGTCAAGACCTCCAAGGCTAAGGCCAGTGTTAAAGGCGCAAAAGCTGCTGCCGTCAGTGCCAAGGTTGCCCAGTCATCCAAGGCGCCGGTGGCTTCGGTCAAGCCAGCCGCAAAGACCACTCAACCTGCGTCAAAACAACCCGCCTCAGCGGCGAGCGTTAAGACGCAAGCAACTGCCTCACAGACAACAGCAGTCAAGCCGGCCGCCCAGCCGACAGCTGGCCTTGCCGCCTACTACGGGACTTGGCACAACCAGGCTGTGACTTTGACGCTATCAAAAAGCGCGCTGACCGTTGCGCAACCGGGCCAGCCAAGCGTGACGACCAGTTACCAGGTAACCGCCAGCGGTGCGGGTTACTTGTTCACCCCGACAGGCGTTGAGGCGGATCCCTTGCAGCTGGTGCTTCAAAACGGGCAGCTCAGTTGGGTGACTGGTGCCAGTGCACCGCTCGTTTTGGTTCGTTAAGCAAAAATAAATCCCAGTGCTTCCGCGCGAAAAATTTGCTGCGGCAAGGCACTGGGATTTTTGAGCGGGTAGGGAAAGCGTATTAGTGATCAACGCCCAAATGGTAGCCGAAGAACGACAGGGTGCCGGGAAGCGCAAACTGCGTGTAATCACGCGCGTGACCGGAGCCAGGCACGACATGGACGGCAATATCGCGTTTAAACGCGGCGGCTTGTTCGAGAAAGCGGAAGACTCCTGGCAGTGGGACCAACTCATCGGTGGAATTGTACATCAGGGTGGGCCCAAGCTTTTCCGTCAAATGGTTCAGCGGGTTCACGGCAGTCAGCCGGGCCGGCGTCAAGTCGCCGAGGTAGGTCTGCACGAAATATTTATAGAAGCTTTCGTGAATGGCGTGTGGTTCAGTGATGCCGAGCTCTTGCTTGGCGTCGACCGAAGCCTTGACGGTTTGGTGCTGCTGGACCCAGTTGGCAAAGTCCACGACAGCGGACCAGGTGACGACCGGTTGGCCGCCTTGAATGCTTTCGCTGATGGCCATAGTGCCGCCGACACTGGCGCCGAGTAGGCCGACTTTGGCGCGGTCAAACTCATAGTCACTGGCGGCAAACCAGGCGAGAAACGCGTGCAGGTCGTCCTGGGCAGCAGGAAACTGATGTGCTGGGGCCAATCGGTAATTGATCAAAGCGGCGACGTAACCGGCGTCGGCCAAAAGCTGGCCGATCTCCTGGTCACGTGTTTTATCACCGCGGAACCACCCGCCGCCGTGAATATAGACAATGGCCGCGCCGTTGGGCTGGTCGGGTACGTAAATATCGGCCTGTTGGGCGGGGTCGCTGCCATAAGCCAGATCTGTATCAATCATCGTTTGTCCTCCTTGAAAAGTGTCTACCTTCAGCTTAGTCCACTTCTCGCAACTATGGCAAGCGCTCCCAGCAAGCCAGCCGTGTTCAAGCACGCCAAAGTCCGTTATAATTCGAGGCGGAGGGATCAAGACAATGAATTTTTCGTTTCAGTACTCAGCAGAGCGCGCGACCACGGTCAAGCGCGTGTTGATGCGCCAAGGCGTGAGCCACCGGCTGCTCACAAAACTATTTGCGGCAAACGCCGTCTTTTTGAATGGCGAACCCACAGTCAACCAGCCGGTGATCCACGGGGACAAGATCCGCTTTGAGCTCCCGGCTGCCGATACGGTCGCGATCAGTCACGACCCGCTGACCGTTGTCCAGGAGCTTGACAATTGGCTCATCGTGAATAAGCCAGTGGGGTTGGCCAGTGTGCCTGGTCCCAGCGCCCCCACGGCCAGTCTGCTCAATCGCGCTGCCGGGTACCTGGCAGCGGCTGGGATCGACGGTCCGCAGCCCGCGGTCATGACGCGCCTGGACCGCGACACTTGCGGCCTGGTGCTGATCGCCAAGCACATTTTTGCCCAAGGTAAGTTGGATCAGGCCGAGGATAATGGCCTGACCAAGCAGTATCAGGCTGTGGTGAGCGGCATCCTGGACCCGGCGGTGGGGACGATCACGCTGCCGCTGGCGAAGGCGGCAGATGGGATCCACCGTGAAGTGCGCGAGGGCGGGCAAACGGCGATCACGGATTACGCGGTCGCCGCCACCCACAACGGGTTGAGCCTTGTGAACATTGTGCTGCAAACTGGCCGGACGCACCAGATCCGTGCCCACTTTGCGGCGATCGGACACCCGCTAGTCGGTGACCCGTTGTACGGCCAGGCTACTTCTGAGTATCCTCATCAGTTGCTGCAGGCGAGCGGACTGACGTTCACGGATCCGTTCACCGGGCTGACGCACAGCTATCACTTGCCGCTGCCGGCAGATTGGCCCGCTTTTCCGGCATAAAAAAACCGCCTCCGAGGAGACGGTGGTAGTCGCTAGGCCTAAGCGACGAGCCGAATTACTTTTTAACTTCAGTAAACTCAACACGGCGGCGCAGCTTTGGAGAATACTTCTTCAAAGTCAAACGATCCGGTGTGTTGCGCTTGTTCTTGGAAGTCAAATAGATCCGTTCGCCAGTTTCGGCGCAAGCAAGAAGAATGTGATCACGCATGCTCAAGCACCTCTTTCTATATATGAACCTTAATAGCATACCGGAATCAGCCAAAAAGTCAAGGGAGAAGAGCAGATGGAGCTGAAGGGAACGCGCGTGACGATCCGGCCGATGCGGGCTGACGATGCCGCAGCGTACTTAGCACTGACCCAAGACCCGGCGGTCGCGGGACCGGCGGGGATGGGTCGACTGGCCGATTTACAGGCGGCCCAGCAGCACCTAAAAAACACTAAAGACACAGAATTCGCCGTGGTGCTAAACGGTCAGCTGATTGGAGAGGTCGGCATTTACCCCCGCACCCAAGACCCTGATGACCCAGTCGCCTCGACCCGTGAACTGGGGTACGCCCTAGGCCAGGAATACTGGGGTCAGGGCCTTATGACCGAGGCGCTGAGGTTGGTGGTGAAGGACCTGTTTGCCCAGGGAATCACAGCATTGTGGGCAGGGGTGTTCCCGGATAACCGTCGCTCAATTGCGGTACTGGCCCGCTTGGGCTTTGAGTATCGCTTCACGGCACCGCTGCCGGCAGTGCTGGCCCACGGCGAAAATCGCGCGGAGGCGTATTTTGAATTAAGCAATGAAAATTCTCCTCAGGACTAGCTTACAATTTGTAAAGCACGGCTTTCATTTCAGCCGGCAAAAGAAATGTCGTGGCTGGCGCAAGGTAATGGTATAATGAAACTGAAAAATTAAAATGGAGGTTTCATAATGAGTACCCAAGCTGATTACGATGATATATACGCCAAGCGGCTTGCCGCAATTGAGAAAGATCCGGCCCTGACGATCCTGTCGAGCATGAACCAGCCTCAGGTTGAAGGCGCAAAGGCCACGCAGTACATCGTCTACACCGACTACCAGGCAAACGCCCGCAAGAGCAGTTTCACGATCAGCGTGTACACGCCGTTTGAAAATGTCGACAAGTACGGGCACTCCAAGGCCGACTTTCAAGCCCAACTGCTGTTTGACCTGAACGCCTGGCAGAAGGCCATGCACATCACTGTACTGGAAACGCTAGGGTCGGAGAGTCGCCTGGCTTTTTATGATTTTCAGGACATGGGCCTCGCCCAGCTCGCGCTCAAGGCGTTTCTCAACCTGGCCAACAAGGCTGACGTGGAGAAAATCGACGGCAACATCTCGAGCTTCGATAAGGAAAACTTCGACAAACTGGCTCATATTTTCCGCAAGTTCGGGTTTACCGTGAAAGTTTCAGACGCTGCGCAAGGCATCGCTAAAATCGAAAAGAGCCTTAAATAAGTGTTTATAAGCATCGTCGGTTTTTGCCGGCGACCTTTTTTTACCTCGGTTTGACAGCGTTTTCAGTCCCGGCTACAATGGGCGTATCTGGGGGATTCGGGAGGGACAGTATGCTAACACCAAGCGTAAAGGTTTTTATGTACATGTTGACAATGTCAGATTCGCCGACCGTGGGGACCGAGCCGGTGTGGCATGACCGCTACCGACTGTCGCCTGCGCGGGTGATCGCCCGCCTGCTTCGCCGGGGGCTGATCCAGCCGGTGCCAGGGAATGCCGTGCGCTACGAGCTGACGCCCAAGGGCCAGGCGGCACTTAGCGATATCGACGGGTGGCTGTGGATCCACGAGTATTATTTGCCGGACGTGATCGATTTTGCACATGTGCTGACGTTGCCGTGGCTGCACCCGAAAATTGATTACCACTTCATTGAGCACATGCTTGCTGAGGCCAAAGCCAAGTACGCAGACGACGCCACCTATCAGGCCCTGCTACTGCGTCATCAGCTGCGCCTGGAGTACGATACGCATCATGATACGGATGCGATTCAGACGCTGATGGCCTTGATCGATGCGGATCTTGATCCGCAGCCGGACGGCACCGAGTTGACTTATCAAACCACCTGGGCGAAGATGAGCGAATTTGAAAAGAATATTCTGAAGACGCTTCTCGGGCGGCTTAACTGGACGTTGGCCGACTTCGAGATGCAATTTTCTGCGTGGCTGGACCAGCAGCCAAGAAGGCCGCGGGTGTTTACGCGCTTCGAGTTGATGACCATCGTCATGTACGAAATTGGTGGGGCCACGCCGCAGCTTTGCGCGCTTTACAAAAAAGCCGCCGCCAGGGCCAAGAAGCAGGCCGCCGCAGCTGCCGATGAGATGTGTGACGCCTGAAGTCAAACAATCTAAGATTAGTTCCGGTGAGAATTGAGGCTTCACCTCGATTCTTACC
>NZ_AYZJ01000074.1:0-7471 GCF_001436615.1 Lacticaseibacillus camelliae DSM 22697 = JCM 13995 | reverse complement strand
CATGGCCTTTTTGGTCTAGTCGCTAAGGTGTTGCACTTGAATTGTAAACTGGGGAACCAATCGAATGTTCAAACCAATCGTGAATTGGCACTACAATTGCGAGATGGCTGGGACGATGAAAAAGTAGCTAAACGTCAGCAAGAATTTGCTGATCAAAGCATTGTGCTTTGGTAGCCAAGGGTATTTATTTTAGAACAAAGAGTTCAGGCAGGCCGATCATCACCTCTTTTAGTCTGGTAGAATTGTACTTAAGTCAAGTACAGGGAGGAGAGCATTATGGCCAGTTATTCCGCAGGAGCAGTTAAATACCCTTTTTGGTTCTATGAATTTAAGCAGGCTATGGAATGGCTAGACGAGGGGGAAACCTGGGACCAAATTCAGTCAAGAATTATAACACACAATTGGTTTAAGCTTACCTCCAAGGGACGCAGACAGAATTTGTATAGTCAGCTGACCAAGCGCGTGATGTCTTTGACTGATCCAATTTATTCCGTTTTTTTTAACACAGACACCGATAATCAGAGGCTTATCGACTTGATTGGTTTGATGAATACTAACTTGTTGTTCAAGACTTTCATCTTGAGGACCTACCGTGATGAGCTGATGATGGGGGATCAGAAACTCGAAGATTTTGAGATTCAGGCATTCTTCCGCCGGCTTCAAGCAGAGGATGAGAAGGTGGCTAAGTGGCAAGATGAGACGATTGATCGGTTAGCAGGGACTTTTCGTAATTATCTAAGGCAGGCAGGGTTAGCAAAGTTGAATGGATCGACTTTATTAGTGACAAGGCCGCTATTAGATCCAGCTCTTGAAGATGCGTTAGTTGAGGTCAATCACCAGGATTATGTTGCAGCACTGACAGGGAGGTAGCCATGGCAGACTTAGAGAAAGATTTTGGACAACTAAGACAGAAGATTGCGCAACCATCTTTCCAGCAAAATCAGGGCCTGTCGAACGAGGTGGGGTATTACATTTTTGACTATGATCCCAAAGATGAGCTGATTGTTCGTGATAATGTTGCCGATATTGCTGCTTCCTCCACAATTGCGACGATTGGTGCTGACGTCAAAGTCTTTGACCTGTTCGATATTATGATGACTATCGTGGATCAGTTCGGTTATCGAGAAGGTTTTGAGAGTATTGAGCAAGACGATGGCATGGCTGCGGTTGTGACGCAGATGAACAATATCTTGGATATGGACACCGAGCGAAACTTAATTGTTGAGCATATTCGCAAAGCGGTCGAAAATGATGAATCCACGATTATCTTTCTGGTTGGGGTTGGAAAGATTTTTCCGTTGCTTCGGTCGCATAAGATTTTGAATACAATGAATCAAGTGATCGATAAGTTCCCTGTGGTGATGTTCTATCCTGGTAAGTACGATGGTGTGCACCTGAAGATGTTTGGTCAATTGGAAGACGACAATTACTATCGGGCGTTTGGATTAAGAATGGAGTGGAATGAAAATGAAGATTAAGGATCTTTTTCAAAAGTCAATTGATCGGGACATCCAAGGGGTCATCAAAGTCGGTCAAGAGGACAATACTAAGCAGGAACTGGAAGAGTACGTGGTGACAAATGAGCTACAGTCGCAGTTTGCCCGTTTCTTTTCTGCTTATGAAGATTCTTTGACGGGTTCAACTGATGACATGGGGGTGTGGATCTCTGGCTTCTTTGGTTCCGGGAAGTCACACTTTTTGAAGGTCATCGCCGATGTATTGGAAAACCGAGAAGTTGATGGAAAGCGCGCCGTTGACTATTTTGAAGGTAAGATTAAGGATCAGATGACGCTGAATCAGATGCACGCTGCAGCCGAATCCGATACTCAGGTCATCCTTTTTAATATTGACGCCAAAGCGATGAGCGGTGATAAAGCTGATGACAATGTTATTGTTAAGGTCTTTTTACAAGTGTTCAACGCCATGCAGGGCTTTTCTGATAAGAGCCCTTGGATTGCGGATCTTGAGCGCCGTTTGGTTGCTGCTGGCAAGTATGATGAATTTAAGCAAGCATTTAGCCAAATTGAAGATAATCACTTAGATTGGGAAGATGGGCGTGATCACTACTACTTCAACATGGGAAAAATCCGCGACGCCCTTGTTTCCATTGATTTCATGAGCCAGGAAGACGCTCAGGGTTTCATTGATCAACTGAAGACGCCATATCAGATAAATGTTGAGGATTTTGCAGAACTGGTGAATGATTATGTCCAGAAAACTGGGCATCGCGTAGCGTTCTTGGTTGACGAAGTTGGTCAGTTTGTTGGCGATAGTCTACAACGGATGCTGAATCTGCAGACTGTTGTTGAGGAGCTTGGTCGTGTTGTTAAGGGCAAGGCCTGGGTTGTGGTCACTTCTCAGCAGGACATTGCTGAGGTCACTAACAATGTTAACGGGCAGGACTTCTCTAAAATTCAAGGTCGGTTCAAGACACGGATTGCTTTAAGTTCGGCCAACGTTGACGAAGTGATCAAAAAGCGTTTGCTGGCTAAGACCCCGGAGGTTGAGGACAATCTGAAAGGCATGTATGTCGCCAACGGTTCTGCTATCAACAATGCCATCGACTTTGATCAAGAAGGCGTTAAAAGGCTGAAGTATGATTCACCAGAGAGCTTTGCTAATAATTATCCATTTGTGCCATATCAGTTTAATTTACTGCAACAGGTACTAACTGCAATTAGGACTCACGGGTCTGAGGGAAAGCATCTTTCAGAAGGTGAGCGCTCAATGCTCTCAATCTTTCAAGAGTCTGCCATTCGTATGGAGGATCGCGACGTTGGTGCGTTGATTCCTTTCTCGCTTTTCTTCGAAGGCCTTGAACAATTTCTCGACCATACCCACCGCATTGTGATTGAACACGCGCGCGAGGATGATCAGGTGATCAATCCGAAGAAGGAACGCAATCCATTCGCCATTCAAGTTCTCAAGACGCTATTTATGGTCAAGTATGTGACCACATTTAAGGCAACGTTGAATAACATTGTGACCTTGATGATTGACAGCACTGATGTTGATAAGATTGAACTGACGAGGAGGGTTCAAGAGGCCCTCAACAAACTTGTGAGTCAGCAAGTAGTCGAGAAGAATATGGATACCTATGTCTTTTTGACGGACACCGAGCAGGACATTAACAAAGAAATTGAGCAGCAACAAGTATCTGATGCTGAAATTATCAATAAATTAGGAGAGTTTCTGTTCGACACTAAAGTTATTCCATCAAAGTATAGCTATCCCAAACTAAATGGTCGGTATATCTTCAGCTTGAACGAGTATATTGATGATACGCCTATGGGAAAAACGAATAATGCTCTTTCAATTCGGTTGTTAAGTACCCTCAATCTCGAAAAGCGAGATCAAGCGATGGCACGTCTTCACTCTGCAGGGGCACCAACAGAAGTGGTCATCTTACTAACTGACCAAGACGATTATATTAGCTATATTAGGCGTGCAGAGAAAATCCAGAGATTCCGCATGAGTGGCACGAACAATACTGATTCTCGTTATCGTTCGTTAGTTGATGCACGTGCAGCAGAGCATAATGAACTGCTCGATATGGCTCGAACGAAGGCGATCGAAGCACTCCATCATTCCTCCATTTTTGTGGGTGGGAATGAGCTGGACAAGGGTCGCGATTTTGCTCATCAATTAGATGCCGCCCTTCAGAGCGTGGTAGATGATACGTATCGTAATCTTAGCTATATCGACGCCGCAAAGGGAGAGAAAGACGTTCTTCAGGTTCTTAAATCAGGCGAACTAGTAGATACTTCAGAAAACAAGCGTGCCGTCGAGGCTGTCATCGGATGGTTGCAACGTGAGAAGGATCCACACATCACACTGAAACGGGTTATCGATCGGTTTCATGAGATTCCCTTTGGCTATACCGAGGAAGATGTAGAATGGATCGTGGGCAAGCTGTATGCGGCTGGTAAGATCAAATTAACGTATAACGGTGAAGTTGTTAGTCGCGTCTCAGGCGAATTTAACGTTAAGCAAATTGTTGATTTTCTAACCAAGAAGCAATACACCGAAAAGATTGCTCTTCAAATTAAACATGATTATACGCCAACAGAGATTAAAAGGTTGCGTCAGGTTGCCAGCCAAGTTTTCAAGAAGAATTCTTTCTCGTCGGATAATTCTGAAATTTTGGTCTCTGAGCTTAAGCCCAAGATTGCCAGCGACTACGAAAGCTTAAGGCAGTATGAGTTAAAAGATCAGCGTTACCCTGGTCATGATCTTCTTCAAAAGGGTATCGAACTTCTCCACGAGTTGAACGTAACCAAGGATTCGGATCAATTTTTCGATGTTTTAAGTCGGCGTTTTAATGACCTATTGGATTGGCGCGAAGATTTTGAAGACAGGGGTATTGCGGATTTTTACGTTAATCAGAATACCCAAGACATTTGGGACGCTGGACTTAAGGATCTCTCGATCTACGAGCACTCAAAGGAAAAAATCAGTAATTCTGAACTCGAATCGGTGGTTGCACAGTTAACTGACCAGCTTAAGTCGAATCAAGCAGAGAGTTCAATACAGAATATCAGGGCGCTGGATGGCCAGTTTGATACGCTCTACAATCAGATTTTTGACGCTGAACTTAAAAAGGTTCAACACAAAATTGAGCAGTATCGGATTCAAGCTGAAGATAAGATGGTTCGTTCCGAAATTGGTGAGACGTTTAACCACAAAAGTTTTGTCCCATTCAGTAACAAAATTGACCAAACCTTGATGGAAGCTAAGGATGCTGGTGTTCTGAATGACCTAAGTGCTAAAGCAGATGTCGCGCATCGGGAGTACGAGAAGTTTCAGAACGAACTGAATGCTGCCGTTGCTAAGGCCAAATCGGAAGAACAGGGAACACAACCTACAACATCTTCAACAACCAGCGAAAACGGTTCAACGGCATCATCAGTTGCCCCAACAACTGCGCCAACAGCTGAGGGTAAGGTTAAAAACTTTGTGGATGTCCATCCAACAGATCTGAGACTAAAACAGATCTGGAATATCAATGACACAAAGGATATTGACTCTTATCTCAAAGAATTGAAGCAACAATTGGCAGATAGACTCAATGATGATGGTGTGGATGGTATTGATTTTCATCTGTGATTGTTTATCTCAAAAAGTATACGGGGAGCTTACATGGACAAAAAAATTGTAGAGACATTTGCAACGCACGCACGCAGAGACCTCATTGGAGCAGTTAAGCTTCGTCTAGAGTTGATCAGTATTACCGATAAGGGAGCAGAGGAGAAGCTTCCAAGTTCAACAGCTGAGGCTGAATTTTATGCTGGGAACCCCGCCCATCCCTTGATCGGTTCGGACATTACCCGAAGAAGGGCAATCATCAGTCGACTCGAGGACCGAAAGGACGGAAAGAGTTGGTCTGAAGCTTTCTCTGAGTTGACCGAAGAAGCAGCCTATACATGGTTTAACCGCATAATTGCTTTGCGTTTTATGGAAGTTAATGATTATCTTCCATCTGGAACACGTGTCTTGTCATCGATTCGCGGTACAGCTGAACCAGATATTATGACTGATGCACGTGGTATTGAAGATGCGTTAGGTGGCTACAGTGGGGATGAACTCGCGCTTATTGATCGCGCCTGGGATACCCAGGCTCCAGCCGCAATGGATGATCTGTATCAGATGCTGTTTTTGAAGCAAGTGAATGCGCTGAGCAAAAACCTGCCCAGTCTTTTTGAGCCTACGAAAGATTACTTACAACTTCTGTTTACCCCAAATTATCACAGTGGGGTAATCAAAGATCTTGTAACAAATGTGCCAGAGGCTGATTTTGATGTAGGTGATTCAGGCCAAGGCCAAGTAGAAGTGATTGGTTGGCTTTACCAGTACTACAACGAAGAACCGCATAATCGCGTTGTGAATATTAATGGAGGTGCGGTAAAAGAGGCAGATATACCAGCGGCAACCCAGCTTTTTACGACAGACTGGGTTGTACGCTACATGGTTGATAACTCACTTGGCCGATACTATCTGGAACACTCTGAGAATTCAGGCTTGGCTTCTACATTACATTATTTAATCCCTGGGAAACTTCATTCAGTTTCGAAGAGCGTAGAACTCTCCCAATTGCGTGTACTTGATAATGCGATGGGTTCTGGTCACATTCTTGTTTATGCCTTCGATGTCTTGATGGCAATCTATGAGGAGAATGGATTTGTAAAGCGCGAAGCCGCTAGAAAAATTGTTCAAAACAATTTGTTTGGCTTGGAAATTGATAAGCGGGCTTTTCAACTTGCTTATTTTGCCATCATGATGAAGCTCCGTCAGTATGATCGACACGCCCTTGATGGGAATATTCAGCCTAATCTCTATGAGTTTGAGTCTTCGGCTAATCTCACGGATGATGTTATTGACCAGCTTGATCTTAGCTCAGAGTCAAAGCGTGATTTAACCGAAATTCGAGATGAGTTCATCAACGCGAAGTCGTTAGGCTCAATTATTGAACTTTCAAAAACTTATGACACCAAAAGTATTCGAAATGGGATGGGAGAACAAGATTCTGATGCGGTCAGTCTATTTGTAGGGGAAAGTATTCGAAGTCAAATTTTCAGAATGCTGTCTGTCATCGATGTGTTACAGGCAACTTACGATGTTGTTGTCACGAATCCGCCTTATCTGAATAAGATGGATAAGCCTCTGAAGGCTTATGTCAAAAAGCATTACAAGGCTTATTCAGGAGATCTTTTCTCTGTTTTCATCTGGCTTAATATTGGGATGACCAAACCAAATGGATATGCTGCGTATATGACCCCGATGGTATGGATGTTCATTAAAACATATCAGGCATTGCGCACATCGGTCTTGGGTACTAAGCGGATTTCTAGTCTGATTCAAATGGAATATTCTGCGTTTGAAGAAGCTACTGTTCCAATTAATACGTTCGTGCTTCAAAACTCTCATGAAAATTTGGTTGGCAGCTATATCCGCCTTTCTGATTTCAAGGGTGGCATGGGCGTTCAGCGTGAAAAGACGCTTAAAGCAATTCAAAATCCAGATGTGTCATACTTTTATCGAACTAACCAAGCGAACTTCGGAAAGATACCTGGCAGTCCAATTGCGTATTGGGCGAGTTCCGAGTTAATCCACGATTTTGAGGTTGGTCGTCCGCTTGCAGAAATAGTGGAAGCAAGAAACGGAATTACGACAGGGGAAAATTCTAAATTTCTTCGTCAGTGGTATGAAGTTGGTTTTGAGGATGTATATCTGAACGCACATAATTCGTCTGAAGCTGAAGCATCTGGTAAGACATGGTTCCCTTATAACAAGGGAGGAGCGTACAGAAAATGGTATGGCAATTACGATTATGTTGTTAATTGGAAAGATGATGGATTTGCTTTAAAACATAATTTCTGGCGTGATGGACAATTACGCTCAGTGCTTAGAAGTCCCAGTTATTACTTTCGTGAAGCGATTACCTGGTCTCTAATTACGAGCGGTGGATTTAGTA
>NZ_AYZJ01000073.1:0-11410 GCF_001436615.1 Lacticaseibacillus camelliae DSM 22697 = JCM 13995 | reverse complement strand
TAGACCACTATCAAGGATTCGTTATCATCGTTGCACTTGACTTGAAAATTGAGGCCGTTTTTATCAACGATTGCCGCCTTGAAAGTATCCCATTTAGACTGATCAAAATCGCCGTTGGCATCCTGGAAGTATTTTGCGGTTAAATCTGTGTCAAAAGCAGAATTGACAAAGTGGATGCCCGCAGAGGTAACGTACTGCCCTTTGTCATTCAGGAACATTGCCATTATCTGGTTCGCGATATCATTGTTTAAGTCGGCATCTTTGCTTTGGCTAGGAAAGGCTGAGCCGAATGTACCCTTGATTCCAAGTGAAGAAATCAGCTTCGTCGTAGAATTGGTAATATCAGAGCCACTCATTTGTGAAAAATCGAAAAAGTACTCAGTGCTATCACCATCGGCGTCATCTTTGATTATTGGGGCTTCACTGCCATCACCGGTTGCAGTGGAGTCAGACCCGCTATCAGTCGTTTGCGACGTCGTAACCGGAGCTTTCTTCCCCGTTATTTTCTCTAGGAACGCAGCCGTCTTGCTCAAATCGAGATAACCGTCTGCGTCAGAAATAGACGCGAGTGCATCATCCGCTTTGGTTTTATCGATCTTGCCATTCGCGTCATTAAAACTCGACAGAATTAAATCAAAACTACTTTCCACTGACCCAAGATTAAAGGCACTTGTAGAACCTGTAATCGCACTGATCTGACCGCCTAAGATGGCCAACTTGCCATCATCGATCGTGCCGTCTGCCTTCGAAACAAGCTTAGCAACCTTATCGCTAAGCTCCGCGGCCGTCGCATCGTCTGCCTTACCGCTTAGCTCGCTAAGTACCTCCGCCTTGATAAATGACGGTTCGACAGAGGAAACAAGCGACTCAAGATTAGCAGCAGCGCTACTATCTGCGGACGAATCATCATCACTCGCAGCTGAGCTAGCTGCTGAACTGTCTGCCGAACTAGCGGCAGAGCTGTCTGCCGAACTAGCGGCGGAACTGTCTGCTGAGCTAGCGGCAGAGCTGTCTGCTGAGCTAGCGGCAGAACTGTCAGTTGTTGCAGCTGCAGAACTAGCCGCAGTTGCAGCAGAGCTGCCATCCGAAGCTGTGGAGCTGGCACTTGCAGCAGTAAGGTCGGCTTGCGTCGCCTCGCTAGCTGCAGTTGCCGGCGTGCCTGACTCTGTCGTTGCCGAGATTGTCTCTTTGGTTGCAGCGTCTGTGTTGGTTGAAGCGTGGGTCGTGTCGGTCTGCGCAAAGCCCAGACCGGCAATGAGGCTCACTGTAGTGATTGCCATGAACGCCCAGTGCTTACCAGATTTAAACATCTTGTAATGACACTTGGCATCTCCACCCTGAAATCTGTTCATACAGTATCCCCCTAAGTGATTCAAATAGTTTATGAGATTTAGTTCTGAGAATTACTAACCAAAACCCCATAATTGATAACTATACTCACGAATTTTAAAAAAACAACACCAATTATTGAATATTTTTTGAATAGTAACACATAATTGCAAATGAAGATTGGCTTGCCTAGTGAGGTTTCATGTCTTTACACATGAAAAGATAACAAATTGTATTCTAATATTTGGGCAATACGGTTTTAATTCAGATGCCATTTTTAAATATCCAACCCACAAAAAAATCCGACATCTCTGCCGGACCACAATCGCATTCAGTTTTTTACTTACTTTGGTGATCAAGTACGTACTGCACCGCATCCCCGACCGTCTGAATGTTCTCCGCATCCTCGTCAGGGATCTCAGCTCCGAACGCATCCTCAAGTTCAAGCACGAACTCGACGGAATCGATTGAATCGGCATCGAGGTCGGTTTTGAAGTTCAATTCTTTCGTGACCTTGGCGGCCGGGACTTGAAAATGGTCTTCAATCAGCCCGGCGATTTTATCAAACACTTCTTGCTCTGACATAGTGCGCCTCCTTGATTTTCACGCAGTTTAGCATACCTGATTTAGGGCGCATTGTCACGCCTTGGCCGCCGGGTGCGCCTGGAAGTACTCGACCACTTTTTGAACGGTACCGTTGGCGACCATTTGCTGAACCTGCTTAACGGTGTAATAAACGGCTTTAGCATCCGCCCCGCCGTGAGCTTTGACGACTGGTGCCTTAAGGCCAAGCAGCACCGCGCCACCATAGCTGGACACATCAAAGGTATTGGCAACAGACTTGATTCCATCCTTGAGCAACAGCCCGCCAAGCTTGGCCTTCATCCCGTTATCCATGATGGCGTGCTTAATGAGCCCCAAAATGGTACGGGCAGAGCCTTCGATCGTCTTCAGGACTGCGTTGCCGGTAAACCCATCGGTGACCACCACATCGGCGCTGTGCTTAAGAATCGAATCGGACTCAACATTGCCGACAAAATTGATCCCATCAAGCTCACTGAGCAGCTTGTAGGTCTCTTGATGCAGCTCATTGCCTTTGTTGGCTTCGGTCCCGTTATTCAGCAGGCCCACCTTAGGCGCCTTAAGTCCACGCAGATCACGGGCGTAAAAATCCCCCATGATCGCGTACTGGACCAGCTGCGAGGCGCGGTTTTCCGCGTTGGCCCCCACGTCAAGCATCACAAAACCGGCACCGTCAGTGGTCGGCAAGGTCGGCATCAAACCGGGGCGATCAATGCCTTTAATGCGGCCCACGATAAAGAGCCCAGCGGCCAGAAGCGCCCCAGTCGATCCTAGGGAAATCATGGCGTCGGCCTCACCGCTCTTGACCGCCTGCGCGGCCAGCACCATTGAGGCCTGCTTCTTACTGCGAATCGCGCGCACCGGCTCATCGTCGGAGTTTACTTTCTCAGTCGTGTGAATAATGGTCATGTGCGAATCGTTCTTGAGCAGTGGGCGAATCTTGTTCTCATCCCCGTACAGCAAGAACTCAACGTCTGAGAGCTCATCGCGGGCCTGCTCCACGCCTTGAATCACAACTTCTGGGGCGTGATCGCCGCCCATGGCATCGATGGCAATTTTCATTGTTAATGTCTCCTCTACTCTCTGTCTTGTCAATCCAAGCTGCCAACGGCCTGCTGGCGCCGCGCCAGGTAAGCGCGCAGCGGGGCAAACTCTGGCGCACTCAGCGTTGGGTCTGCTTTAAACAACCCGACTGCCGTTTGCTGCGCCGCGTTCAGGGTGGCGTAATCCGCCACTGGGTCGGCAATTTTGAACTCAGGCAAGCCGCTTTGCGCCTCGCCGAAAATGTCACCAGAACCGCGCAGCTCCAGATCCTTCTCGGCGATCTTAAACCCGTCCGTCGTTTCCGTCATGACCTTCATGCGCTCGACCCCGGCATCGTTCTTCGGATCTGCCACCAAAATGCAGTAGGCAGCGGAACGCCCGCGCCCAACCCGGCCGCGCAGCTGATGCAGCTGGGCGAGACCGAACCGGTCAGCGTCGAAAATCATCATCACCGTCGCGTTCGGCACGTCGACGCCGACTTCGACAACGGTGGTCGACACAAGGACCTGAATTTCATTTTGACTGAAACGGCGCATAATGTCATCTTTTTCGTCGTTTTTCATTTGGCCGTGCAGCAGCGCAACCTGGTACTTGTCGCCAAACGCCTTGTTCAGGTCCTCGTACAGCTGCTCGGCGTTCTGCAGGTCAACCTTCTCTGACTCTGCGATCAGCGGCGTGATGGCAAAAACCTGGTGCCCTGCGGCGAGCTCAGTACTGATGGTCGCCAGCGCCTCACGCAGCTGGTTTTTGCGCACCCAACTCGTCGTGATCGGCTGACGGCCCGCCGGGAGCTCGTCGATCGTGGACACGTCCATTTCGCCGTAAGCGGTGATGGCCAGCGTCCGCGGAATCGGGGTGGCCGTCATGGCCAGGAGGTCAGGTTTAAGCCCCTTTTCCTGTAGGATCTTGCGCTGGTTAACGCCGAAGCGGTGCTGCTCGTCGATAATGACTAAGCCAAGGTTGGCGAAGTCGACGTCCTTTTGGATCAGCGCGTGGGTGCCGATTACAATGTCAGTGGCACCGCTGGCCAGATCCGCCTTAATGTGCTTGCGCGCCGCCGCCGTCGTCGCGCCGGTGAGCAGCGAAATTTTGACCGGAAAATCGGCGAACAGCTTCGTCAACTTGGCGTAATGCTGCTCGGCTAGCACTTCCGTCGGCACCATCAGTGCCGCCTGGTAGCGTGCTGTGACCGCCGCGTACATCACGATTGCAGCCACAATCGTCTTCCCGGACCCGACGTCGCCTTGCAGCAGACGGTTCATGTGATGCGGCGAGCGCATGTCGGCACAGATTTCATTGACCACGCGTTTTTGCGCGTTCGTCAACTCAAACGGCAGCGTCTGGATCAATGCGCGCAGCGCTTGATTGTCGTAAGGAATTGCCAGCCCATTGGCCTCGCCCTGATTATCCTCGCGCAGCGCCTGAATCTGCGTTTCAAACAGGAAAAATTCACGGAAAACCGCACTGCGCCGGGCGGCCTTCGCTTCCAGCGGCGTGTCGGGAAAGTGCATGCCATGGACAATCTCGCGGTCGGACATCAGCTTGAACTTTGCGCGCACCGCACTTGGCACGACGTCTTGAATATTGGCCGCGTCACGCGCCCAGGCGTCTTTGACCAGCTGCACTAAAGTGCTTTGCCGGATATTCTTGTTGACCGGATAAATTCCCGCCAGTGAAGGGGCGTCCTGGGTCTGCGTGGCCAGCACCTTCATCCCTGTCATCGTGTGGCGTTTGGCGTCCCACTTGCCGTATATGGCGGCCTCACTGCCCTGTTCAAACTTGTCCTTGAGCCAAGGCTGATTGAAAAACGTCACCATCACCACGCTGTGGTCGACTTGCAGCCGCACGTTGACCCGGTTTCGGTGCGCGCCAAACCGCGCGACCACCGCCGGCGCCACAACGACGCCCTTGATGGTGAGCTTCTCCTGATCAGCCGCTTCGGCCAGATCCTTGACCTGTAGATCGTCGTAACGGAAGGGAAAATAGAACAGCACGTCGCCAACGGTCTCAATACCCAGACTCGCCAGTGCTTCCTGACGCTTAGGGCCAACGCCGGGCAAAACGGTAACCGAATCTGTCAGTGCCATGAGTTTTTCCTCCTTTCTTTACGGTCTCATAATTGGGCTACGGCTTGGCAACGGCTGGATGCCTAGCTACGCCCAGGTCCTCGCTGCCAAAAACCGGCAGCAATGACCTGAGCTAGGCTACCCATCCCGCTAAAAGCGCTTGGCTCAGCAGCCTGAACAAAAACAGACCGGAACTGGTCTCCGGTCTGCACGAAACTACTCAACTGAAACCAAATATGGATAGACTGGCTGGTCGCCTTCGTGAATCTCGACTTCCAAGTCTTCATGCGCACCAGTAATGGCTTGGGAAATGGCATCAGCCTCTTGCCGGCTGCCATCCTCACCAATGATCAGGGTGATGATTTCGGAATCGTCGTCGAGCATGGCTTCGATCATGTCAATGGTTGCCTGTTGCCGGTTCTCTTCGGAGACCTTGATCTTGTTGTCGATGATGCCCATCCAGTCGTCCTTCTTGATCTCAAGCCCATCGATGACCGTGTCTCGAATCGACTGGGTCACAGAGCCTGAAATCACGTTGGCCAATTCCTCGGTCATCTGCTCTTGGTTTTCCGCCAGTGGTGCGTCCGGGTTGAACCCCAGCATGGCGGTCATCCCTTGATTGATCGTCTTAGACTTGACGATGGCCACATTCACCTCAGCCGCCTTGGCCGCTTCGTCAGCCGCCATGAAGATGTTGGAGTTATCTGGCAGCACGATCACGTTCTTGGCGTGGGCCTTCGTGATGGCGTCCAAAATGTCGTTGGTGCTTGGATTCATCGTCTGGCCACCGCTCAGCACGGTGGTGACGCCCAGGCTCTTGAACAACTCGCCAAGCCCGGCGCCAGCGGCAATGGCAACAACGCCGATTTCTGCTAGCGGCTGCGGCTTATCTTCCTGCTGAATCGCCTCTTCGCGTTCAATGATTGACTCGTGCTGAAGGCGCATATTGTCGACCTTGATCTTCGCCAGTGTCCCATACTGTTGACCGTAGCGGAAAACCGTGCCAGGATGCTCGGTGTGAACATGGACCTTCACAACTTCATCATCGGCCACGACCAGCGTCGAATCCCCTAGTGTGTTCAGGTAATTGCGGAACGCCTCATAATCAAAGGACTTGGGATGCTCCCCCTTGCCGAGTTCGACCATCATTTCCGTGCAGTAACCATAAACGATGTCGTCTGGGTTGAGCTGGGCCTGGGCGCCTTGGTGGTGCGTGGCGTTGACCATTTCGTCCATCTCTTCTTCATCCGGCACATAAGCGTCGTCTGCCGCCTCACCTGATAGGCCTTCACTGAAGCCTTCGTACAAAAAGACCAAGCCTTGGCCGCCAGAATCAACGACTCCGACTTCTTTCAGTACTGCCAGCAACTCCGGCGTTTTCGCCAACGCGCGCTTAGCTGCTTTCGTGACCGCCGCCATGACCACAACAGCGTCATCAGATGAAGCCGCCGACTTGAGCCCAGCCTTAGCCGCTTCACGCGCAACGGTCAAAATCGTTCCTTCGACCGGCTTCATGACCGCTTTGTATGCCGTTTCGACCCCGGCCGCGAACGCGTCTGCAAGGTCTTGAGCGGACAAGCTCTGCTTTTTCTCAACGTTTTTCGCAAAACCGCGGAACAACTGCGACGAAATGACACCAGAGTTGCCCCGTGCCCCCATGAGCAACCCTTTGCCAAGGTGCTGGGCCAACTCGCCAACGCTTTGACTATCACTCTCTAACACGGCCTTAGCGCCGCTTTGGAAGGTCAGGGTCATGTTGGTCCCAGTATCGCCATCTGGCACTGGGAACACGTTGAGGGAGTTGACGAATTCTGCGTTTTGCTTAATGCGATGTGCAGCGACGCGGATCATGTCCTGGAACTTCGCTGCCGTAATTTCTGTGACTTCCACCTGTTCAGTCCTCCTCACGCCGTCCTCAGTCGTTAGCCAACACCCGAACACCCTGCACGATGACCGTCACTTCATTAGTGGTGACCCCGAGCATGGTTTCCAGGTTGTACTTGACCTTCTCCTGGACGTTGCGGCACACCTCTGAAATCTTGGTGCCGTAACCGACGATGATGTTGACTTCGATTGTAACGCCATTGTCCGCCTGACGAACGACGACGCCCCGTGCGTAATTCTCACGGTTCAAAATATCATTCAAATTATCGCGGATCTGGTTGCGCGAAGCCATGCCGACAATGCCGTAAATGTCTGTGGCTGCACCGCCGACGACCGTTGCGATGACATTGTTCGAAATATCGATGGTGCCATACTTGGTCTTGATTTTTACCGCCATGCGATAACCTCCTATTTGACTAGGTATTTCCCAAATAGTTTAGCATAGCAACCCATTATTTGAAAGGAAGCAGCCGCCTGTCAAGTAATTTTCCTTGCTAGCCCTTGTATTCCGCGTGGCCGTATGATAAATTAGTTGAGTGAAAAAAATCGCGTTAATGCGATTGCAAAGGAGGTCCCTCGTTATGGCAAAAGACGTAATTACCGGCCGTCACACGACTTTTGGCAACAAGCGTTCACACGCTTTGAACTCCAGCCGTCGTGCCTGGAAGGCCAATCTTCAGAAGGTCCGCATCTTGATTGATGGCAAGCCGAAGCGCGTTTGGGTTTCTGCTCGCGCCCTTAAATCAGGCAAAGTGACCCGGGTTTAATCCCAACCAAAATTGCGTCCATGTGGCGCTTTTTTTATTCTCTCAAGCCCCACTCGTTTGCCGCGAGTGGGGCTTTTGAAATTCTGCGCATAAAAAAAGTATCCAGACCGTTAACGGTCTGGATACTCTTCTCATTGCTTGCGTAACACAACTGTCCTTGGCTGCGCAGCTTACCTACCAGCAGTAAACTGCTTCAGGATAGATTTGATTGCCGACATGAAACTGGCAAACTTCTCCCCTGCTTTCGCCTTGGTAGTCGTTGTTGCAACCTTGGCTGGGTCGGCCGTACCGGTTGTTCCTGCCTTCACTTCAGCTTTGAAATCTGCGAGCAGTGAAGCAACTTTAGAACTGACGGCTTTTGCGTTATCAACAATGGCACTCAACTGGATCTCGGCCTCTTCAGGGGTCAAGTTGCCTGCGGAAGCCTGCGCCTTAAGGTTGTCAAGATCACCGTAGAAGCTCCGCCCAGTCACTGTATCCTTGTCGTTGCCGATACCTGCCTGAGCAAAGGCCTTCTTAACCGTCGTGATGTCATCCTGAACGTAAGCCTGGTTGAGAATCTTGTTCAACGCTTTTTGAGCTTGAGCATCCGTCAGCTTGCCTTCGCTGAGTTGCGCTTTCAGATAGTCAAGATCACCATAGTAGGTCCGACCGGAAGCCGGGTCTTTCTGGTTACCAAGACCGCCCATCGCCTGCTTAGCTGCGGCAATTTGTTCAGCCACACTGGCATCATCCAAATCGTCATCAGGCGTCGTGGTTGGAGCTGAAGTGTCAGTACCAGTTGAAGTATCGGAGCCAGTAGCAGTTGACGCTTCAGTGGCAGTCGCTGCAGCCAGGATCTTCTCCAGCTGAGCCTCAGCATCTGGACCAGTGATCTTCTTAGCATTAAATGCCTGGATCAAGTCATCGATCTCAGCCCCGTATGTCTTTCCAGTTACAGGGTCTGTCACCGTTAACTTGTCGCCAAGCTTAGCCTTCGCAGCCGTCACTGCACTCGATAGTTTTGGTGCGTCAGCATTGTGCTGTGCTTGTGTGTAATCTGGATCGACTGACGTCCCGTCATCGGGCTTTGTAGTTGTTGCGCCAGCTTGCTTAGTTGCAGCAGTAACAATCTTCTCCAGCTGAGCCTCAGCATCTGGACCAGTGATCTTCTTAGCATTGAACGCCTGGATCAAATCATCGATCTCAGCCCCGTATGTCTTTCCGGTTACAGGGTCTGTCACCGTTAACTTGTCGCCAAGCTTAGCCTTCGCAGCCGTCACTGCACTCGATAGTTTTGGTGCGTCAGCATTGTGCTGTGCTTGTGTGTAATCTGGATCGACTGACGTCCCGTCATCAGGTTCTGTAGTCGTTGCGGCAGCCTGCTTGGTTGCAGCAGCAACAAGCGCATTCAGTTTAGCCGCAGCCGTTGTGCCATCGATTTCGCCAGCGTTGAAGGCCTGGATCAAGTCATCGATTTCAGCCCCAAATGTCTTCCCAGTGGCTGTATCAACGTTGTTTATCTTATTACCCAACTGCTGCTTTGCGGCTGTAACCGCAGCGGAGAATGGCAATGCATCCTCATTGCGCTGATCACGACGGTAATCGGCCGCATTTTTTACCAGCTGATCAAGCTGTGCTTGTGCTTCATTGTCAGACAGCTTACCAGACTTGGCAGCAGCCAGCAGCGCATCGAAGTCCCCGTAGAAGGTCTTGCCCGTCTTTGGATCTGTCTTGCTGCCGATATTGCCAAGCGCCTTCTTAGCAGCAATGATCGCATCTTGAATGTCTTTAGAGACTGGCGCGGCATAGTTTACCGTCACAGTCTTCTGAATGTGATTGCCAGTACTGTCAACCACATCGACACGGAAGATGTTCTGGCCAGGTTTGAGCGTCTCGACTTCGCTGAAGTTCTTATCCGCAGTGGCATCCCCATTCCAGTTGAGGTCCCCGCTGGAAATATCAACAGCGTTGCCGTTGATGTAAATTTCTACATAGTCCAGATTGTCAGTGACATGCCCACTGATCGTGTACTGGCTGTTGTTAGTGGTGACCGTCTTATCCGTCGGCTGATCAACTGTCAGTACCGGGCTAACAGCATCAAGAACATAGCTAACCCGTTCCTGAACTGTCTGACCAGTCAGAGAATCGCCGTAGACAACGCTGAAGTCGTGCTTGCCTTGCGTCCCGATTTGCAGATCAACGCTAAAGGTCAGGTCAGAGTTGATCTTGACAGGTTGACCGGCAATCTGCAGAGTCGTTGTCGGATGCTTTACCTTCCCAGACAACGTAACGGTCCCGGTTGTCGCATCATAGGCAGGATCGTCTGTTTCCAGATAGTTCGTGCCCAGTGCAATATCGTTATCGAAAGTAACGGCATCCTTCAGAGGGTCTGCATCGTAAGTCGAGTTGATGGTGTAATCAAAGGTCTTCGTATTGCCATCACCATCAGTCAGCGTCAGCGTAATGTCATTGTCACCAAATGCGACTGGCACATCGGCATCAATCTCGTGGCTATCTGACACCGGCAGATCGACATCCGTGCCGTTAACGGTTGCAACCGCACTTGTCACATCGTCTGATACCTGCCCTGCAACCTTAACCGTTGCTTCGGAGGTTTGATCCTGACCGCCATTGACCGTCACAGTTCCGATCTTTGGCTGGAACATCCCAACCTTTGTATCGTAACTTGCCAGTTCTTGGGTGTGCGCGGCATCAGCGTAGAACTTGATTGTCGTGTTGTAGTCAACTGCATGAGCAATCGGCATCCGTGCAATGAAGTAATCCGCATCAAGGTCTTCAGGGTGATCCTCATCAGTGTAGTTTTCAATGTCTAGATCTTGCACTTTACCATTCTCATCGAGGTATGTCCCGTAGACCGCACCAGGATAACGCCCAGAAAGTGTGTAGTCCAAACGAGACTTCGAAATGTCGATGTACTCGTTTGACATACTGATCACATCAGGCACACCAACGTCAAGCACAAACCCATCCTTGGTCTGACCAGGCAGCTTAGCCTTATCGTTCATCACGTCAACAAAGTTAGACGCGTTATCGCTTAGGTAAAGCTCGATGGCATTGTTGCCCTGTGCTAAGGTCTTGGCCTGGGCGTCAGTAACGGGAACACGGACCTGCGTGTACCCGTCAGCGGTCGTCCCGGTGACTTCGAAAGTCTGATGCAGCTCAACCAACCCATTGACGGCAGTGCCGCAATCCTTGGTGGCGTCGATTCCGCTAAAGTCATCTTTGGTCTCACCGGTCAGGTAATACTGTGTCTTCCCGTTGACATCCTCACTGCTAATAGCGATGTGTTGAAGTTCAGGCGCCACAGAGTCAACTTTGAATGGTAGGTCGAGGGTCTGGCGATCTGACTCCTTGTCGCCATCACCAACCGCAGAAACCCGATACGTGTATTGACCATCTGGGGCCGCAACGTAATCGCCGGTGCTCTGATCAAAAATCGTGCCATCCCACTTAGGGAAGTTCAGCGTCTCAAAGGCCGAAGCATTGGCGTAGTAGTAAGTCTTGGTATCCTGAGGCTCCTTATTCAAAGTTGCAACAACGTCACCATCGCTGTTCACAATTTGATAGGTGACATCCTGTGCGTTCCGGAACAGATAAGCTTGGCCTTGAAGCGTTGTAATGGCAGCTGCTGAACTCGTCGAGATGGCGATGTTGTCAGGATCGATTGGATCCGTGTCCGAAACTCCCCAGTTTACAATTCAAGTGCAACACCTTAGCGACTAGACCAAAAAGGCC
>NZ_AYZJ01000072.1:0-2813 GCF_001436615.1 Lacticaseibacillus camelliae DSM 22697 = JCM 13995 | reverse complement strand
ATGGCCTTTCTGGTCTAGTCGTCAGGGTGTTGCACTTGAATTGTAAACTGGGGAACTAAAATGAAACCGATATTTACCGAATTTTTGCATGAGGCAGCATTTGCTTTTCACAATAATGGAGGAGCTTTTGATGTTGAGCATTCCAGGCGTAATCGATACATCACGGGGATGAAGAAAAAGACCGCTGATGATGCCCCGCGGGTTGGTGGTTTTCCGTTGCATTGGAATTATATGCTGACAGGCAAGGGCGGCAATCAAACTCGCGAAGACGGATATATGAACATCGTCGGTGTTAATGTTGGCTATATATATAAAGACGACAAGTTTCAAAGTTTGACGGTTAGCTTCTATTCAAAAAATAAGAGACGTGAGCAGTTAGAAGCGATACCTGTTGAAGCTGACTTCCCCACTGATGAAGAAATTCAAAGCATTTTGATCAAGTTCTGGGAGGAAGTCGACGCTCGATACGTTCCTGCTAAGGACCAAGGTGTTGACAGCGAGGTTGAGAAGTATGTACAAGCACTGAAAGAATCAAAGAACGTTATTTTTCATGGGGCACCTGGGACTGGTAAGACCTTTTTGGCGAAGATGGTTGCAGCGGACATTGTCAGCAACGGAGCTACAACCGACCTGACAACTTTATCACCTGATTTGCAAAGCCATATCGGCTTTGTGCAGTTTCACCCTAGTTATGACTACACCGATTTCGTTGAAGGTTTGCGGCCAGTCGACGGAGATAATGGCCAGATCAACATACGGTGGCAACCTGGGGTGTTTTATAAGTTTATTAATGCTGCACGGGAGCAAAAATCAAACCCTGAGGCTACTTTTGATGCTTCCTGGGATCGCCTATTGGAGCTGATTGACTCCAAGGGTTTTATCATTGTCCCTAATGCCCTGCGGGGAGAGTTTGGTGTTGAACTGAACATCACTGGGGATGGTCTCGCCACGCGCACGTACCAAAGTGAATATGGTCAAGGCGAATGGCTTTCTGGAAAGGGTAGGTTTTACAGCCACAATCAGATGTACAGGGTCTACCGTGGCCTGCCTGGTGTACCGGCGGGTGGCCATGATAATTATCGCAAGGCGATTCTCAACTACATGATTGATCACGTTGGTCTGATTCTCTACAACAAATTAGACTCTGCCAGCCAGGCTTCCTATGTTTTCATCATTGACGAAATTAACAGGGGAGAACTTGGAAAAATCTTCGGGGAGCTTTTTTATTCTATCGATCCAGGTTACAGAGGTAAAAAGGGTACAGTTCAGACACAGTACGCCAATTTGCACCCTAAAGACACACCAGAGTTTTATGTTCCGGAAAATGTCTATATTATCGGGACGATGAATGATATTGATCGCTCGGTAGACACTTTTGACTTCGCTATGCGGCGGCGCTTCAGGTTCCTCAATATCGATCCCAAGGATTGCAGTTCCATGCTCGGTGAACTGAAAGAAAAGACTGCAGAGGCAAATATGCGGATGAATCGCCTAAACAAGGCCATCATCGAGCATCCCGAACTGAACGAAAACTATCAGATTGGTCCCGCGTACTTTCTTGAGCTTGCGACCCTCTCCCCAGAACAACTCTGGCAAGATTACCTTGAGCCACTACTGAAGGAATATCTTCGTGGGACAGTTGATGAAGATCAAGCCATTGAGAGATTTCATGAGGCCTATGAGGGCGTAGCTAGTGAAAATTGAGGATAATTCTAAGATCTCTGAAGGTGAATTGGCTGCTATCCCTAAGTTGGCCAAAACGCTTACAAATACACCGCTAAGCGAGCTGATTGAGGCTGGGGTCTTTCTCTTGCCCGCAGAGGCGACACAGTTGAGAAACTCTAGTAAGGACCAATACATCTTAAAGCATGATTCCCGCGGATACTGGACGAGCAACATCATGGGATTTTTTAATTATGAAGCCGAGAATCTGACAATTACTTCTTGGTTTGCGACAGCCCAAAATGATTATTTTCTTAATTACTTGTTGGCACGTGTGTTGCGCTTGCCAGCAGTATTCCATGGATTTGTTCCCGCAGAGGCACAGGACCACTTGCTAGACATGTTACCCTATGTTTTTGCCGCGTATTTACGGGAGGCAATGCGAAAAGGACCCTATCGCTGTTATGTGGAGACTATTGAGCGGGATTCCAATGTACGAGGACGAATTGATCTCAATTCTCAAATACAGACAGGCAACTGGTATGATGGAAAAATTGTGTACCGACGGAGAGAATTAGTTGCGGATAATTTTGTCATGCAATTGGTTAGGTTGGTGATTGATCAGCTGGCCGGACGCAAATCATTGGTGCCTTTGTTACAAACAATTAGGCCAGAAGTCGCGCAAGTACGTGAGTTGACGTCATCTTGTCCTGGTAGATTATCACGTTTGATTTATCAAAACCTGCAGCGACCAGTGCGACACGCCTATTATCATGAGTACCGGCAGTTGCAACGGCTGGCAATTTTGATTGCCACTCATCGTTCGGCATTACTAGGAGCCGGCAACAGAAGACTAATGGGTGTGGCTTTTGATGGTGCATCGCTTTGGGAAGAATATCTGGCGCAGATATTGCCAGCTGGTTTTGAACATCCTAATAACCGACTTCAAAAAGGCGGACGTCCGCTCTTTGAAGAGTATCAGAGCGGAAGTCGAATAGGGCGTGTCTATCCGGATTATATTGGAAGTGTGGATCACCGTGCAGTCGTAGCTGACGCCAAATATAAGCCTATGGGAAATATCGGCGGGGATGATTATTTCCTCAATTTTCAAGTCAAGTGCAACGATGATAACGAATCCTTGATAGTGGTCT